>JAGHBR010000286.1 GCA_021160885.1 Caldisericaceae bacterium | reverse complement strand
ATTGGCTTAAACAATCCCCTGACATCGGACAATCGTTTATTAAAAGAAAAACAACAGGAACTGCTACAATTGCTGGCCCGCAAAGGCTACCTGGAGGCCAAAATCGATTCCATGAGGTTGAGGAAAAGCACGCTTAATTCTCAATCAGAGGAACTTATTATCTGGATATCTGCCGGGCCTTTGTTTTCCATTAAGAATGTCAAAATTAAAAGCGATTCCAAACCCCAGGCCGATTATCTTAAACTGATGGAAAGCGCCAGCGGAAAGCCGTTTGATCAGGATGTGTTGCAAAGAGACATTGATGACCTTTTAAAATTTGCTGCTGATCAGGGCTTCCCTTTTGCCAGAGCGGAGATAGTTCAAATAAAGCCTTTTAGAAACGACAAACGGGCGGAGGTAGAGATCGTTGTCAAAATCACTGAAGGAAACCGAATCTTTGTTAAGGATGTGGTAATTCAGGGCCTCCAATACACCAGACCAGAAGTGGTTTTAAGACAACTCTATTTTACATCCGGCATGACGTTTAGCCAGCGTTGGTTCAATAAAATAGAACCGCGCTTACATAGAATGCAGCTTTTTAAAATGGTGCAACCGCCCGCCATCATTCGAATTGCGCCAGATAGCGTTCTTATTCTGCAAAATTTAAAAGAAGGAAATCCCAACACCTTTGATGGTGTTGTTGGTTATGTCCCGCCACTGGCCAATTCCAAAAAAAACAATGGTTACTTTACAGGCTTAATCGACCTTTCATTCCGTAATTTGTTTGGCACCGGGCGAAAATTCAAAATTTACTGGGAAAAAAGCGATCGCCTGTCTGAAAATTTCAATACGCAATATCAGGAACCATGGATCTTTAATTTGCCGCTTGATGCGGGTCTTTCTTTCAGCCGTCAGGTGCGCGACACACTTTACATTGCTTACAATTTCCAGCTTGCGTCGCAATTTCATTTCAATGAAAGCCTGTCGCTTTTTTTAAATTTTAGCCGGCAATCGGTTAATCCGGATTCCCTGGCTTCGTGGGAACAGGGTTTGATTAAAAACAGGATCTATGGTCTGGAAATAGGTTTAACTTACGACACGCGCGACTACCCGCTCAATCCCAGAAGCGGACTTTTTTACCAGAGCAGTTACAGTTACGGCTTAAAGCAAAATTTAGGTCCCGCGGCGCTTATTTACAGAGATAGCCTTAAAAAAAATGTCGGATTAAACAGTTTGCAGCTGCAATTTGAGTGGTACAAAAGTTTGTTCAAAAATCAGGTATTGGCAACTAAATTTAACTTAAAAAATAAGCGGGGCACCTATTTGCAACTTAGCGATTACTTTTGGTTTGGTGGCAGTCAATCGGTAAGAGGCTATCATGAAAGACAGTTCAGTGGTTATTTAGTGGCCTGGTTAAACCTGGAATATCGCTTTATTGTTGGTCGCAATGCCCGCGTTTTTCTGTTTACGGACTGGGGCTACTACAAAACAAAAATCCAAAATGAAGAACAACAAAAAGCGTTACGAGGTATAGGTCTTGGTTTGCGCTTCGAAACGCCCATGGGCATTATGGGAGTAGATTATGGTGTGGCGCGGGGAGAAAGTTTTCGTCAGGGTAAAATCCATGTACGACTGACCAGTCAATTCTAAAACTGCAAGATTTTGTAGTTTTAATCCTGTTTTGTAAATTAGTATTTTAAAAAGCTGGACTAAAAGGAGAGAAATCGGTGCCTAACGAGGAACCACGACGGGACGAAATTAAAGATTTTTGGAAAACACTGAAAATTCGTTTTTACGAACTTTCAGATCCGGTAATTAATATTGTAAATATTTCCCTGTTTTTTGTTAGTGTAGCGGCTTTGATTAGTTTGATTTTAGAGTATGGTTTCTACATTTCGGAACAGACCGCCCATATCATTGAACGGGTTAACATTCTGATTGTCCTTTATTATGTGTTGCAATACTTCGTTAAGTTGCTCTTTAATATAAAAAAATGGAACTACATCAAAACGCACTGGTTTGAAACCGCCCTGGTCATTTTAATCATTGCAGAAACTACGTTTGTACTCCATCAGTTAGGCTTTTCGCAATTCCAGAAATACCTTACGGATTTAAACGTAAAAGCGCTGACTCGCTTAACCATTGTCGGCGCCCAGGTGGTCATCATTCTGACCATCATCAGTGGGGCGGTCAGGTTGAACCGAAAAATTGCCTATTTACGTTTCCATCCTGCGCAAACCTTTATGCTCAGCTTTTTTGTAGTCATCGTGTTGGGCACTTTTTTGCTGATGTTACCCAGGTCCGTCGCGCCGGGCCACACTCTGAGTTGGCTGGATGCTTTGTTTACGGCCACCAGCGCGACCTGTGTTACCGGTTTGATTGTTGTTGATACCGGCAGCCATTTTTCTTTGCTGGGGCAATTAATCATTCTTACCTTGATTCAAATCGGCGGTTTGGGCATCATGACCATTTCCAGTTTTTTTGCCCTGTTCTTTGGACGCGGCATGGCCATTAAAGAACGCATCATGTTGCAGGAAATGTTGAATGTGGAACGCTTAGATGCCATTACACGTTTATTGAAAGGCGTTATTTTGATCACCTTTTTGATGGAATCGCTGGGTGCGCTATTGCTTTTCTTTAGCTGGAATTTACCACAGTGGGATTTTTCGCAGCGACTTTACCACTCTATTTTTCATTCAATCTCGGCATTTTGTAATGCCGGTTTTTCTCTGAACAGCGATTCGTTGATGTCTTTTAATACAAACTATTCAGTGGTGCTGACCATTGCCATGCTGATTATTGTCGGCGGTTTAGGCTTTGTGGTCATGATCGATTTGACGCGCGGTAAAATTTTTGAATATCCTACGCGAAGACGGGTTCGAAAATTTTCAGTGCACACTCGTCTGGTTTTAATCGTGACCAGTGTTTTACTGATCGCAGGTACGATTCTGTTTTTGATTATTGAGCCTTTTTCCGGGAACTGGTTGTTTAAAACAGTTAATGCTTTTTTCTGTTCTGTGACGGCCAGAACCGCAGGCTTTAATACTGTAGATATCGGTCAATTAACTACCTCTTCGGCATTGCTGCTCATGCTGTTGATGTTTATTGGCGCTTCACCAGGTTCAACCGGAGGCGGAATCAAAACGACCACACTGGGCATTTTGATAGCCAGTTTTATCTCCATAATTCGTGGCAAGAATAGAATCGAGTTATTCAAACGCAGTATTTCATTTACTATTTTAAATCGTGCGCTGGTTGTTTTTGCCTTTGCCATTTCGTTTATTATGTTTTCAACGTTTTTGCTCAGCTTAACGGAAAAGGCCAGTTTCATAAATCTTTTGTTTGAAGAAATTTCTGCATTTGGCACGGTTGGCCTTTCCAGAGGCATTACAGCCGGTCTGTCAAGCTGGGGGAAAATCGTCATTATTGTTTCTATGTTTGTCGGGCGTGTTGGCGTGTTGACTTTGGCCTTTGCCATCACCACGCCGCGTGAACATTTGCGGGTAGAGTATCCTGAAGAACGTAATGTAATGGTTGGCTAAGTTTTAGAAAGGATTAAAATGAATAAATTCTTAATCATCGGGCTTGGAATTTTTGGCCGTGAGCTGGCCATAAGTTTAATAGAAAAAGGCGCCGAAGTAGTGGCCGTTGACCAAAAAATGGAATTGGTTGAAGAAATTCAGGACCAGGTAACCTATGCCGTGCGCCTGGATGCCATGGACGAACGAGCGCTGAGTAGCATTGGTCTGGAAGAGATTGACGTGGGCGTGGTCTGCATTGGTGAAGATTTTGAATCGAATTTGCTGGCCGCCGTGCATTTGAAAAATTTTGGCGTCAAAACGGTGATTGCCCGCGCTTCCAATCCAACTCAGGAAAAAATCCTGAATGCGGTTGGCGTCGACCTGGTGATTACGCCAGAAATGGAAGCTGCTGAACGGCTTTCTTACCGGTTAATGCACCAGGGTCTGCTGGATGTGACTTTTATTGGCGGGGGAACGGTAGCCGCTAAAATTCAGGTGCCTGATGTTTTTGTCGGTAAAACGCCGGCCGAATTGCAGCTTCGTTCCAAATATGGTGTTAATTTAATTGCCATCCACACTCCGCAGCAAAGTAAAGGCGGCCGCCAATTGCCTCCCATTGTCAACAACAATCCGGATGCCAACACGGTCTTCAAAGAAGGCGACATCATGGTATTGATTGGCAATAACCGCGATTTGCAAAAGATTTCCAGACTGCAAAACAAATAATTTGGTTTTACTGGAATAGAAAGTAAGTTTACTGGTTTTTAGAGAGTGATAAGCCAGCTTCATTGTGGCGTTTTGGCAAGGATCGTAAGCTGGTTTAGATTTTGTAAGTTTCTAAATCTGATCTTCCTGTTAGAAGTCAATTTTAAATCAGCAAAACCTGCCATCAAAATTGCCACTGAAAACACCATTTATTCGAAGCATTTTGAAATTTAGTGAGGAATTTTAAATGAATTTCTCCGATGATTCCCAGGTTTCCTACTACCAGTTCTAGGTTACTAATTCCTTTTTTTAATTCATCATTAACTTTTGCCCCAAACAGTTTCCTTTTTTTAGGGAAAAGTTATTGTATCATTTAATTTTTTGTTTTCGGTTTTGCCTATTGAATCGCATTAAAAATAAATTTAATTTGCCTGTGGTTATTTTGTTAAAAAGAATGTGTTCATGGCAACTTTATTTGATGTATTCGATAACATTCGTGAAGAAGCGGAACAGGCGTTTTACCAGCACAATTTTGAGCTGGCTCTGGAAAAATGGCAGGACTATTACAAAGTTACGGCAAAAGTCGAATACAATTTAATCATCAAAGAAATCAAAAATCTGTTGCACGACATTCATCCCGAAAAAACGCATTCTTTATTCGATTTGCACAAACATTACCGCTATTTACGACAAAAATACTCGGATAAACAAATTCATCCTTACACGTACCGTATCTTTGTTCGTTTATTAACCGATTTGTACCAAAATCAATTTAAAACGGTTTTACCTGATGACAATTTTTTAATTCATGGGATTTTCCGCTTTTTATCAGGGAAACATGAAGAAGCTCTGACTCTGCTTAAACAGCAGGTGGAAGCTGAACCGGAGAATATTGAGCCGCGTATTTTCCTTGGACATGTTTATTCACAGATGGAAAGGCAGAAAGAAACCGTAAGTAATTTAACTAAAAATCTATTTCTGGCCGCTGATCAATTGTTTGAAGAAGACCTCTACCTGTCGCAATTTAAAATGTTGTACGGCAGATTGCATTCAGAAACAGGGCGTAAAAATGTAGCCATGTGGTTATTGGCTTTTGAAGCTTGGTATCGTAATTATCTTATTTTTGAAGAAGATGAAACTTTTTACAAAATTATGCTAAAAAAAGAGCAAAACGAGCGTATTATCCGTGTTAAGTACACCCTGGCCGAACGTTATCGGCATTTTGTGCGTTGTCTGTATTTAGCCGAATATTCGCGCCAGTTCATCAAAACCAACAAGGGAATGATCAATGAACTGGAAAACTACATGGAACAATTAGATGGCGCTCATTTTATTCGTTATCGTAAAAAACGAAAACCGTTGAAAAGGAATTGATTTAAAATCGCAAAGGATTGAAAATATGATTTCTAAAGCTGTTCTGTTTGATTTTGATGGTGTTGTTGTTAAAAGCATGGAACAACATTTCAAAGCCTGGCGCCAGGCCTTTCTGGAAAAAGGCGTAGAAATAAAAGAAAAGGAATTTTTTGTATTGGAAGGTCAGGGCATTCATACCATTGCGCATCATCTTGGCAAAATCCATGGGTTAAGTGAACAGGATATAGAGGAGGTGATGAAACGAAAAGTAAGTTATTACAATCAGTTCATGACTCTTGAATTTTATGATTATTTTCATGAAATGGTGGAACACTTGTACCAGCAAAAGGTACCGATGGGCATTGTAACCGGTGGAAACCGCTCAAGGGTTGAAAAAATTGTTCGTCAGTATTTTAACCACTATTTCCGAGTCCTGGTAACGGTGGATGATGTGGTAAGAGGAAAGCCTTTCCCGGATCCGTTTTTAAAGGCGGCTAAAATGCTAGGGCAGAGGCCACAGGATTGTGTGGTAATTGAAAATGCCCCGATGGGCATTAAAGGCGCAAAAAGCGCAAATATGACAGTGGTGGCAATTACCACCACATTGGAGCCACAATTCTTAAAGCAAGCCGATTTTATTGTCCATGATTTTAAGCAGGTTGAAAAAGTATTAATGAATTTGTTGGGTCTGAAGAAAAGCCAGGCTTAATTTCATTTGTCCAGGCGAACGTTAACCGCTTTATCGCCTTTCATATCCGACATAATATCAAATTTAACGCGGTCGCCTTCGTGCAAGCCTCTTGATTTTAAGGAAGCATGTAAATCATTTATGTTTACGAAAATATCGTCACCTTCATCCGTAATGATGAAGCCGTAACCATTTTCGGCATTCCAGTTTTTAACACTTCCTTTTACCATTTTTCCTCCTTTAATCTGATTTACCAGAGTTTAAATCTTTCTTCCTTAGAAAGCATTTGGCCGTAGTTTTCTAAAAAACGCTCTAAATTAAGCCAATGCCTATCTTTTTGACTGACCGGAAAGTTCTTTAACAGAGTGAGAGCTTTTTCAAATTCTCCGTTCATGTAAGCGTAATAAACTTTTTTTAATTGCGGATTTAATTGGTGCAGGCGTATTTCTCTGAAAGAACCATCCAGCATTTTTAGCCCCTGATTAGCCTTGCCCTTAGCTGCCAGATAAAAGGCGCACTGCTCGAATAAATCCTGTTTGAGTTCATATTGATCAGTAAACGACCGCAACGCTTTGTAACATTGCTGAAACCAGAGAGAATCCTGTCCTTGTTCTTTGTAGATTCTGGCGCGCTTTCGGTAGAGATCAAAATAAAAGTATTTTTGTTTTTCTGTCTTCATTCTTTTTAAAGAATCTTCGAGTTGGGCCAGCCTTTGCAAAGCCTGATTGGGATTTATCTTTATTAATGAATCAATGGCTGCAAAAACGGCTCCTTTTTCGCTTTTTAACAGACGATATTTTAATCGTTTGTATTGGAGCGTGTCTGACCACTCTTTTTGTAATTCCTGCTCGATTAGCTTACGGGCCTGACTAAATTTCCCGTTCGCAATTAACCGATCAATAGTTGTCAGGTCAGGCTCGGAAGAACAGGCAACTAAAAAAATAAGGAATGCAAAAGAAATTCTGAATATTGCTTTTGCCAGCATTTAAATTGCACACCACAATAAAATTTTTTACTATTTTAAAACAATTTTTTTGTAAAAAGGCCCACCTAATGATTGAATTGAAAAAAGCATTTTAGGATTTTGTAGAAGCGTTACCTTTCCCTACAAAGCTCAATTGTTTTGTTTTAATTCCGCTACAGAATTTTACAATATTCTTAAATTAAATGCAAATCAGGAAAACAAAAGAGAAAAACTTGGAAAAAGCAGAATTAGTGCAACCAAACGATCAAACTTTTTCTGGTCGATATGCAAATGAAAGGTGCTGCCCAGCCGAATGGCGATGAACATGACAAGTAAAAAGATCAAAAACTGCCACCAGTCAAAGCCCAGGCGATTTCCCAGAGAATGATACAAGAAGAGTCGCCAGGCCGCTCCAAAAGCAAAAATAGCAATCAATTGTGCCCTGAAAATTTCTTTTTGATAGGCTAGTTTAAAATAAATGACCAGTAAAGGCCCGCTGATGCCAAACAGGCCACCTCCAATTCCGGCTAAAAAAGAAATGATTAGCGACCAATGTTGTTTGATTTTGACCTTAATTTGATTGGTTTTAGGAAGCGTGTTAAACCAGATAATGCCAATGAAGAAAAGCATGGCTATCCCTAAAAGGTGCTTTAATAAAGAGGATTCCAGCGAACTTAATAGCCTGGCCCCCAGGTAGGCACCGGGAAAAAAGAGTAGCAAAACCGGAAGTACCACCCTCCAATTAATCAGGCGACGAACAGTGATTAATAGAAAAAATCCGGCAAATAAATCCAATAGAGCAGACAGGTAAATAACCTGAGTAGCCGGGAAGAAGTTGGAAAGAATGGGGATTAAAATGAGAGCTGGACCAAACCCGGTAAATCCTTTTACAAAAAAGGCGATGAGCACAATAGTAGTCGCAAAAATAAAAATATTCAGGTGCATCGGTTAAGGTCTGAAGACAAAAAACGGTTATTCGATGTCAATCACCAGCCTGCCGCCTAACATTAACGGATGATCGTCAAGGTAAATGGAAGGCTGGGTTAATACGCCATCGATATGAATTCCTACAGCATAAGTACCCCCCATACTGATGTTGTTGCCGAAAGCAACGTGGGCTGTGCCCAACACTTTTTCATCTTCTAAAATATTGCCAATAATTTGTGCTGCATGGTTGGTGCCAATGCCAAATTCTGCCACATTCATGCCGTCTTTACCAAAGCGGCTGAGCATGGCAAACAATTGGTCAGCTTCCTTACCTCCTTCCATTTTAACGGCAAAACCGTTTTTGATGGTAATTTTGATGGGCTGTTGTAAAGTCCCAATTCCGGCAACTGAGGCATCTACTACTAAAATGCCCTCACTCTTTCCTTCTTCGGGCATTAAAAAGGCCTCGCCACTGGGTAAATTGCCCCCCTGTCCCTTTTGCAAAAGCAAACCGGTAGAAGCAATAGCCTTAATCCCTTCGATGGGCATATGTAAATCGGTTCCCAGGGGAGAGGTTAAATGAACCATTTTGGCTTCATCCAATAAAGCAGCAAGGCGAGTAGTACGTTTGGCAATTTGCTGGTAATCTGCTTTAAGCGTGCGAATCATGGTGTTTTCACTAATATTGGGCATGGTGGCCACACGTACGCCTGCTTTGCAGGCATTTCGTTTAGCGTCGGTGTGGGTAATCGAACGATAAGTAGGACAGACAACCACATTATGAAGGCGCATTAAATCTGCGACTTCTTTAGGGGGCTCCTGGCCATTTACATCAGCAATCGGAATTTGTACAAGTAGAGTTTTATCCGTGATGGCTATGCCGGCTTCAAAAAAAGCTTTGCCGATGTTTTCTTTTTTATTGTCGCAAACAATCAATAATTTTTCTTCAGGACTCAGTCCAAGGCAGGTTCTTAGCGCCGTATCAGCAGCCTGGATCAGTTCTTTCATTTAATGATCCTTTTGAAT
>JAGHBR010000140.1 GCA_021160885.1 Caldisericaceae bacterium | reverse complement strand
TTGCCATTCCAGATTAGTTTATGATGACCAGCTGGCAACGAACGATGATTGGACAGTTCAACTACTTTTTGGCCTAAAATATTGTAAACAGTTAATTGCACCTGCGCGGCCTGTTTCAGACTAAATTCAATGGTTGTCTGTGGATTAAATGGATTAGGATAATTCTGTTTGAGCGCGAACGCCGCCGGTAGAAGCGGCTGCGGTTTGGAAATGGCGCTGATGAATTCCGTTTTTAAAGGGCTGTAAACTCCGGTGTGTTTGGGATTGGCAAACGGTTGGCTCCAATAAATGGTTGTTTGGTCTTCGTATTTTTGCGGAGCATCCCAGACCAGCAATACCCCTTCGTGATTGACCAGCAACACATCCAGGTCGCCATCGGCGTCAATATCGTCAATTAGCGGTGAATGGCCTTTGATGAAACTGTTTTTCACGTACAGCGGAAAACCAATTATTTGCTGGCCAGATTGTGTGCTCAGGGCATTAATGTAGCCAAAAGTATCCAGATAAATTATTTCCTGAATTCCGTCCTGATTCACATCGGCTAAGGCGGGCGAGTTGTAAGGTGGCAGAACCTCCCAATTACTATCAAAATAATCGTCACCATTTTCAATGCTTACCGGGAAACCTGTTTTTTGGCTGCCATCTTTTTCAAAAAGGTAAACCGCATCGCGTCCCACATAAATGATTTCCAGATCATCATCTTCATCTACATTTCCCACAATGGCTGGCGATACACGCCAGTAAGGATTGGTTACATTGCAGGGTTGACCATTTTCCCAGCCCGGAAATGGGCTGCCATCGCTTTTTAGCACAAACAGTAAATCCGATTTAACTACCGGCACAATAATTTCCAGCGAATCATCATTATTTAAATCTGCCAGAGTCAATGGCGCTTCCAGCGGATTGACCATCGTTTTAGTCCAGACCGGATCTACAGAGCTATCTGGCTTAAAGCAGTAAAGTTTCTTATCTACCGTCGGCACCAGAACTGAAAGCTTTCCGCTGCCATCCAAGTCGCCAACGGCTAACTCACCGACCGAAGACGAACCGGAAAAAGTGTAACCTTCATCCGGCCAGTCTTTGAATCCGGTTAATGTTCCGCTGCTATCGGTGAAAATAAAGAGGCGGCTGTTTTGGGGCGGCTGCGGCGCATTGTTGGCGTGCGTTAAAAGCAGCATTTCATCAAAGCCATCGCCATTTAAATCACTTAAAACCACCGGCATCGGAGCATTGTAGTGCAAGTCCACGGAAGCAAGTAATTGCCCGTTCCGGGAATCCAGTACGTAAAGATGGTTCTGTTCCACACCTTCTTTGTAGGCGGCAACCACAATTTCCGGTTGCGCTTCGCCTGTCACCTGGCCGACTGCCGCAAAGGTCAAATCCCCTTCCAGCCCTTCAGCCCGAAAGAGCAACTCGCCGCGCCAGTTGTACACATGCAACTGACCATTACCGCCTGTGGCGATTAATTCTTTTAAACCGTCGCCATCAAGATCAAAGGATGTTACGCCGCTGATTTCCGAACCAATGGCCTTGACGCTTGGTCGAATGGGGAAACCTTCCTGAAACGGCAACGAACTCCAGCTTTGAATGGTATCGCTAAAAGCGCTGTAATTACCGCTGCTGTCCACCGCCTGTATGGTGTAAAAATAACGTGCGCCGGCATCTACCTGCTGGTCTACAAAATGTCCGGCATTGCGTACTGGTTTTTGTGTTAATAATGTAAATGGCCCGGCAGCGGATTCAGATCTGTAAATTAAATAACCGTAAACATCCGCAGAAGAAGTGGGCAGCCAGTTAAGCGTTATTCCACCATCACTGGCAGGTGCAAAAGTCAGCTGCTCTACCGGTTGTGGCGGCTCTAAATCCAGCTTAAACTGCCATTGATGACCCGCAGCATCGGTCAAAGTAAGTGTAAAATGCAAATCCCAGGTTAAATGTTTAAAGATCAAATCGCCATCTAATAAAACCGTACTGTCCGGTGGCAGATTTTTAATGTAAAACTGCCCGTCCTCAATCGTCACAAGGCTGTCGGTCGTACTTAGTTGTCCAACAAGCTGGCGCGCCGCGCCATTGCCCGTGTTCTCCAAAAACAAAATGAGTGATGAAGTGTTAAAGCCACCGGTTGTGTCCGCCAAGGTGGCCACGCTTAAACTCTGGATTCTTAATTCAGGCACGTAAACCGAAATGGGAATCGGCGCCATTAACCGTTTGGCCCGCTGAGGTTCAACGCCAACTTCAAGCATGAAGGTCGTATCGCTGACAATATTGCCGGTTAAACTCAATTGCGTAAGCGTTGTGTCCAGCGTCTGACCTGCGGCCAGTAAACGATTCAGAAAAATAAGCGTATCCGCAAGCTGGCAAAGCGCCCTGGAAGCGGTAATGTGCAATCTTGTAGCATGTGACCAATCTGCCTGACCGCTATTTTTCAGTTTAAGTTTCAGATTAAAAATTTCTCCCGGTTCACACTGACCATTGTCGTTACCTTCTACGTCATCCAACCTTGCTTGCAACAGCTCAAAGCGGTATCTTTCACCAGTTGTTAAATCCAACAATTTTTGCTGGGGTCTAAAATTACGCGCCCAGGCGGTTAATTTTACGCTGTCGCTTACAATGCCATTCAGGTCAAATCTGGCTACTCCCTGCTCATCGGTGCGGGCAATCTTGTAAAGTTGGTCTTTTTTGTAAAGTACGACTGTGGCATTGCTTAGGGGCAGCGCATTTGAATCGGCACGAGTTAAATTTACCTGCAGATAGCGACTGGTCTGCCCCAGAATGATTGAATCTTGCAGCACAAATTCTTTCACCCGATCGGTCCAGACCGGCATTTCCGGATCACCTAAAACAATGGTGGAATAAACAATGATTCTCGAAGGCCCTTCGAAATTTAAATAGCCCAGGTAAGGTAACCGGGAAAGATAATGCGCTTCGGACAGGTGGTAAAATCCCTGGTAAAAGGCCAGATTAAAAAACTCCTTTTCCAGGTAGATACCGCTGAAAGGATATTCCCAGCTGGAATTGCCAATGTAAGCCACTCCGCCTCCCGTGGGGCTTAAAAGGTAATCCTCGCCAAAACAACGCTTTGAAATATCATTGGTGTAGCAACTGGCCATGTACCAGATAGACGGATCAGGATTGGTCAACTCATTCAAATGGTAATTGTAAAGATCAGAACCTCGCGCGCCTGGGCGGTAGGTAAAGTACAACCCATGCCCCTCAGAAAAGACGAGACCGTAACTTTTGTTCAACTCACTCAAAGGCAGAGCCGTGCTGCTGCCCGTTTCGGACTGACTGACCATGGTGCGGTCAAAATGAGACGGAATGAGCGGATCGATATGCTTGAGAATAAGCTGGTCGCGGCTATCATTGGGGTTTTGCAGATCTCCGGCCAGGTAAAGAATGGAGGCCGGAAAGTTTTCCGCGTCAATGTTTTCAAATTTTTCATATTCAAACAACTTTTCCAGAAAACGCTGCACTTCCTGTTCGGTCAGGACGGGAATACGCCCCACGTACACTTCGGGATAGCCTTCGAGCTCGTCTTTGGCCTCGCCAAAAGTATCGTCTTGATCGGCGTTCCAGCTTCCGTCAAGATCGGCGTAATAGTAATCCGTTGGAAAAGTAAAATCGCCCGTGTGAACCATACGTGTGGGCACAAGCTCCGTGTCGCCGCCTAACAGCAAATAGCGCGTACCTCGTTTACTGTAAGACCAGCGCACAAAATTACGAATCCGTTCGGCGTCATCGACGCCATCCGCAAAGTGCTTACGAATCCAGCTTAAGGTTCGGATAACCGTTGGCACGCCGCGTTCGGTTTTCCACTGCGCCAGAGGTTCAAAAGCCGCAGCCAGTTTATCTGTGGTGACAATCACATAACGGTCAATTAAGCCGCTGGCCAACAATTGCGGATCAATCTGATCCGTATTCCCGGCAGGTAACTGGAAACTACCGGCTATTTGATTGACCATTTGGTCTTTCAATAACAGATTGGTAATCTGTGCATCGGCCTCTAAAAAAGGTCTGACCACCATTTTCTGAACAGGCTTGGTGCTGAAAGAAAATTCGATTTGGTTCAGCAAAAAAAGTTTCTTCTCTTTGGGCAGGTATTGAAAAGGATAAATGGCAAAATGGGCGATGGACTGCCCGTTAGCTGTTTGCGTACCTAAATATTGCACAGGTTGTGCGGGAAATGGAACAGAACTGTTAAAAATTTCAGAGTCAGGTTCAGCTAAAATTTGTTCTGCTTCCTGGGACCAGGCCTTTTGTTTGACCGGAAGATTAAATGTTCCCTGTAGTTCAACTTTCTTAATATCGCTAATTGAAAATGTGTCAATTTGTTCTGCGGGATTTAAAAAAACCGTTTTAATGTAAACCGGTAATTCCGGCCTTCCAGCATCGTTCATCAACAGAGAACCGTCCACAATGCCTTCATAGCTCACCCGTTGCAAGGTACCATCATTTGTAATTTTAACGCGGTAAAACGAGTGCGAAACATGGACCACTTGTCCTAAAAGTAATGTTGCGCTTAAAAATAAAAAAATAAACATATATCTCATTCGTGTACTCCAGTTTTCTTCAAAATACCAAATTTGGCCATTATAATTTTGTTTTAAATCAACTTTACCTTAATATAAAGTGATTTCCAAGGGAATGCATCACAAAAATGTAGCAAATTCCAATAAATCGACCTTAGCAAATACCTATATGAAAAATCGGTTTTATTTTAAAGATAATAATAGCCAGGTCGAAATTGTTAGGTGAAGTAAACTAAGGCAGCATAGCCGCAACCCAAAAAAACTCCAGGGAAGATGATTTTGGTATTAAATTACCAATTTAATAATTTTACGTATCACTTCCCTGGAGGTGTTTATGAATAAATTTAAGAAAAAATTTGA
>JAGHBR010000535.1 GCA_021160885.1 Caldisericaceae bacterium | reverse complement strand
TACCAATACACTTAACAAATATAAGTGTTTTTTGGACAAAAATAAAGTTATCTAAAAACTTAACATTGTATTATGGAAACACTACAATTTATCTTGATTATTTTAATTTTTCTGTTTTCTGCGCTGGCCATGTTTTTCAGAAAAATTCCTGCTTTGATTGCTTTACCTATCATGGCATTTTTGATTCCTCTGGTTAGTGGCGTTGGATTAAACAACACTTTGCAACTGGTCATTGGTCAGGGAGCAATCAAACTGCACAATGCTTATACCGTGGTTTTATTTGGTAGCATGTTGAGCGTTCTTTTACAAAAAACCAGAGTTGCCCATCAATTAATTAAATATGGTGCCGAATTAGCCGGAGACAATCCCTGGACAATTTCGCTTTTAATGCTTCTGTTGATTACTCTGCTCTTTACCTCTTTAAGCGGATTAGGTGCCATTATCATGGTTGCTACCATTGTGTTACCCATTTTGTCAGCCATAGGTTTAAGCCCGGTTACCATCGTTGGTATTTTTTTAATTGGCCTTTCGATGGGAGGAATTTTAAATGTTAGTAATTGGGCAGTGTACATTGATGTCATGAACCTGAATGTACATCAAATTCGTCAATTTGCCTTGCCCATGTTTTTTCTTACCTTTTTAATGGCCATGAGCTACATTACTATTCAGCTTTATCGCGATGGTCAAAACGTACCATTTAAAAAGATTTTACGCAACGGATTGATCTTTGTAATGTTGCTGGTAGGGATCCTTGTCTTCTTTTCAGCAGCTCCCCAAAATTGGATTGTCCCAGTAAATCAATTAGTAAATTTTACAGGCCTGGTTTTTAAATATGCATTAGCAGTATTTTTGATAGTTGCATTTTTGTTTTCGTTAAAATTTGCCACTCGTAAAAAGCATTCTTCATCTGAAGAGATTTACTGGACGGCTTACCTGAGTCCCTTGCTTCCTTTGCTACTCATTTTGATTTTTGGCATGAATTTTATTGCCGCCTTTGTTTGCGGTTTAATTTTCTGTTATCTGTCAACCTATCGCCGGGGGCATTTAAATACCTTTGTAGGCGCTATTTTAGAGGGCGGAAGTGTCGTAATGCCAGCCGTAGTGTTAATGCTTGGGATCGGCATGTTACTGAACGCTATCATGGGCCCTGGTGGGAATTTTAAAGATAGCTGGCCAGTACTCGAACTGTTACGTCCATTTATGGCCCAAATAGTTCCTGGTAATGGGCTTACCTACGTTGTTCTGTTTGGCCTGGCCGCCCCGTTGGCCCTGTACCGCGGCCCCTTGAATATCTGGGGAATGGGCTATGGATTGGCCGCTGTTTTTTTAGCAAGTGGAATGAATCCCGCAGCCGTAATGGGTTTGTTAATGGCTTTAGGCCAGGTACAGGGGATTAGTGATCCAACCAACACACACAATGTTTGGCTTGGAAATGAAATGCAGGTTGATGTGCAAAAAATTCTCTGGAATACCCTGCCCTATTCCTGGGCAGTCGCTTTTCTTGGTTTATCAATCGCTGCAATCATGTTTTACTAAAGAAAAAAATCAATGATGACAACACGAAAGATTAAAATCGGAATTGATGTAGGCGGTACCTTTACACATGCGGTGGCTATTAATCTGGCCGATTTTACGCTTTTGGGGAAAATTTGCGTGCCTACAACGCATCAGGCAAAGGAAGGTGTAGCCAGAGGTGTGATTGAATCTTTACATTTACTCTTAGATCATGCAAAAATAAATCCGGATGAAATTACACTGATTGCCCATTCCACCACTCAGGCGACCAATGCTTTGTTAGAAGGAGACGTGGCGCCGGTGGGCATTGTTGGGATGGGCGCAGGTTTACAGGCGCGTATTGCCCGTCGAGAGACTCAAATTAAAAATCTTGAACTGACGCCTGGAAAATTTTTGACGAGTTTTCATCGGTTTTTGAATACTGATCGTCCTTTAAGCAAAGAGCAGGTAAAAGAAACGATTCAATCATTAACAGATCAGGGTGCCCAGGTAATTGTAGCCAGCGAAGCTTTTGGTGTAGACCACCCCCACAATGAACTGCTGGTAAAGGAGGTGGCTGAGGAAATGGGAGTATTAGCCACCGCTGCCAGCGAACTCACAAAACTTTACGGCCTGCGTATTCGCACCCGTACTGCAGCCATAAATGCCAGCATGATGCCCAGGATGTTAGAAACAGCACATTTAACAGAAGAAGCCGTCAGGCAAAGCGGCATCAAAGCACCTTTGATGATCATGCGCTCTGATGGCGGTATTATGGACATCAACGAAATGCGAAAGCGGCCTATTTTGACCATGCTTTCCGGTCCGGCGGCCGGGGTAGCTGCTGCCTTAATGTATGTAAAAATTTCGGACGGCATTTTTATGGAAGTTGGCGGAACTTCCACGGATATTTCTGTTATCAAGCATGGTAAACCACAGGTTAAAGCGGCCAGTATTGGCGGGCATCGCCTTTACATCAAAACCCTCGATGTTCGAACCCTGGGCATTGCCGGCGGTTCTTTGCCAAGACTCTCCGGCAAACATTTTGTTGATGTTGGCCCACGAAGCGCACATATCGCTAACCTGCAATATGTCTCTTTTGCAGAAAATGAATCCTTTGAGCAATTCGAAATAATTCCCTTTAGCCCATTGCCGGGAGATCCTGATGATTATTTTTACATTCAACCTGCCCAGAGCACTAAACGATTCGCCATCACACCAACAGGAGCAGCTAATTTTTTAGGCACCGTTCAGGGCACCGGACACGGCGAGGCAAACCTGACATCTCTAAAAACATTTTTCAATCATTTTTCTGAAAAATTATCAGTACCGGCAGAAAAACTTGCCAGGCAAATACTGACCATTTCAGCTGAAAAAGTAAAGCCGACCATTAAACAACTGATGCGTGAATACAAATTACAGAAAGAACTGGTAAAGATCATTGGCGGCGGTGGCGGCGCACCGGCCCTGGTACCTTTTACAGCCAATCATCTGCAAATTGACCACACTATTGCTCAAAATACGGAGGTACTTTCAGCCATTGGCGCGGCCCTGGGTATTATTCGCGACTCTGTTGAACGCACAGTAATTGAGCCAACTGAAACTGATATTTTGACCATCAGGCAGGAAGCTATGGAAAGTGTCAAAAACATGGGCGCCGTTCCGGAAAGCATTGAAGTAACAGTAGAAGTAGATGCACGGAATAAACGACTTATCGCTATTGCCACCGGCTCTAGTGAACTGCGCACACGAGATTTGCATCTGGCAGCCAAAACAGATTCAGAATTACAACAAATTGCCTGCCAAATTTTACACTGTTCCGATGAGCAGGTACAATTATTGGGTCAAACATCCCAGCTTTTAGCCTTCGGCTGCCAAATTGTTAAAAAACACTTTTTGGGCTTATTCAAAAACACCTTGCAGGCTATTCGCGTTTTAGACCGGGAAGGAGTCGTACGACTGCAAATAAATGGTGGCCAGGTAGTTCAAACCACAGTGGAAAATGTTAGACCGCAGGTAAACCAGTTAATTGAAAGTTTGACCACCTTTGGCGATGCCGGCCCTTTGATTCCGGATATATTTGTCCTGGTTTCATTTAGAATTATTGATTTAACAGGCCTGGTAGAGGCTCAACAAATTGTCGCTCTGCTTGAGGTTGAATTAAAGAACATCGCTAAAGGGGAACCTGTTGTATTAATCGGCGCTAAAAAGCAATGAAATCAGAACGTGCCTTAAACCTTGACGCATTACGTGGGTTCGCCATTTTGAGCATGGTTTTGGCCGGGACCATTCCTTATACCGGATTGCCAGCCTGGATGTACCATGCACAGCTTCCCCCGCCTGACCGAACATTCAATCCAAACCTTCCTGGCCTAACCTGGGTTGATCTTGTGTTCCCACTTTTTTTGTTCTGCCTGGGTGCAGCCATTCCTTTGGCCTTAAATCGTCGGCTAAATGAACAACCTCTATCCAAGGTACTAATTCATATTCTGGAACGAACAGCACTATTAGCTTTTTTCGCTATTTTTCTGTTTCATGTACGGCCTCATATTATTGACCCGCAACTTCCAACCAGAGCCTGGCTACTTGCTTTGTTTGGTTTTACCCTTATGTTTTTACTGTTCGTTAAATGGCCGCAATACTGGTCATTAAAGCTGCGAATCTTATTAAAATTTTTGGCCTGGGCTGCGGCCATCATTTTATTATACAAAATACGTTTTGCTGATGGCTCCGGATTTTCCCTTTACCGCTCAGATATTATTATTATTGTTCTCTGTAATGTTTATTTTTCTGGCTCCTTAATCTGGCTTTTTACGCGGAACCGACTGCTCCTGCGCCTTGGCATATTGGCAATTTTGTTGGGCATACGTTTGGCCCATGCCGAACCTGGTTGGGTACAATGGTGGTGGAACTTCAGTCCATTTCCATGGCTTTATAAACTCTATTATCATCAATATTTATTTGTAGTAATTCCGGGAACCATTATTGGCGAAACACTACTAAACTGGCGAAAACAGCTAAAACAATTCAACGTCCATTTTAATCATCCTGCATGGAAATCAATTCTGATAGCCCTTAATTTTATTCTCGTCGTATTTGTAAATTTAATTGGATTGCAATCCCGGCTTCTGATTTTTAATCTAATTGCAACAATGCTTTTGCTTGTTAGTGGTTGGCTGTTAGTGAGAAACGCCGAAACCCCAACTGAACAATTCTTAAGGCAGTTGTTTTTGTGGGCCTGTTACTGGATTATTTTGGGATTGATTTTAGAACCTTATGAAGGGGGAATAAAAAAAGATCATCCTACCGTAAGTTATTATTTTGTTACCACAGCGCATTCAATTTTTTTACTGGCCGCCTTTACGATTTTTGAAATTCTATTTAAACGTCCGTTCTGGTTAAAATTTTTAGCTGGCAACGGACAAAATCCAATGATTGCCTATGTTGGATTTGCCAATTTTTTATGGCCCATTTTAGCATTAAGCGGAACTGCTTACTTCCTGGATCAGTGGACTGCTTCTTCGCCCTGGCTAGGCTTTGTTAAAGGATGTTTTTACACTCTGATCGTTGCCAGCGGTGTTTATTGGCTTTCTAAGAACAAGGTATTCTGGAAAACTTAATTAAAACCTTGCGGCATTGCTTTCCAAAACATAAAAAATCTCTAAATTTTTTTTGAATGATTCCACTCCCCAAAGCTCTTCATTTGTCATCTCGAGACTCGTAGATTCAATAAATCTTTTATTTTTATAAAAGTGATATCGTTCGAAATAACAGAACACGATTTTTAGACCAGCCTCAATATATCAAAAAATATGTTTTGGGCAAGTAGGTGTTAGGGAAAAAGTAAAAAGACAGGACAATGTCCAGGTTATCATTTCTTCCCAGCCGGGTGTAATAAACTGCAACATGAATCTCAATCTACATAAAAATTTGAAAGCAGAAATACAAAAATCCCATTTTACTTTTAAAGGTGCACTTTGGACGGTATTTGGCTAAGCTCGGCAAGAATGCCAGTAAGCGGGATAGTAACTGAAAGGAGCGAAGAATACATTGAACCCTCGATGAACAGGAAATCAGAATGGCAGAGTATGAAAAGATAATAAGTATTCATCGCTCCGATTATTCGGGCGATGAATGATTTAGAGGCTTTACTCTTGTAAACGTTTATTCACGAATATTCTGAGATCATAGCTTTATCATTAAACTGATTCCTGTAAACAGCCCCTCGGAATGCGTTGGCCAGAGAGCATTTTTCATGGCATAGGAAAAATCAATCGTCATGTACTTTAAATCAATCCCGCTACCCAAAGCAATTATAAAACCATTGTTCCCACCAAGTGAAAAACCCCCTCTTAATGGTAACCACCAAAGCGGCATGTAAAACACACCAGCTCCTATGCGCGGTGTTGTAGAATTACCAAAAGAATGGTCTAATCCCTGAACATATTCCGCTGTAAAAACCAAATTCTTTTTAAACTGATAAGCAGCTCCTAATCTCATTTTGCTGGGCACATCCACATCAAACGGCTCAATGGTTTCTGTTGTATCTACTGATGAATCTTCAGTTTCAGGATCTTCATCAAAAGGATGATAAACGATCGCTTTACCGTACATATTAATTTTGTGCCTTTCTGTTTTCTCGCTGTAATGCACTGATCCGCCTAAATCAATAAAACTCAGAGAGAACTGCCATTTTTCCTTGAATTGAGTAGCCAGGCCAAAATTAAAACTCCGACCTTTACCAACTGGGCTCGTCCCTTCCGACAGGGCCGTTTTGGCCTGCATGTCAACCGAAATTTCATCCACCTCATAGTCATCAAATTGCGTGCGTTTAACCCAGGCGGCTGAATTTTCTATTTGTGCTACTGCCATGGAAATGTAATAATTGACACCAATGCCAACCGCTAAATAGGGAAAATCCGGCAAATATTTTTGAATTTGCAAAAAAGGATAGGCATAAGCCAACGAAACCTTAACAGCTCCAAAACTTGAACCTTGAAGTACATCATCAAAATTGCGTTCATAATTTTTGGTGACATGATCACCAAAAAAGCCCATATCAAGTAAGGTTTTATCTTTAAAGGTATTAATTTGCCCTACGACCACAGGTTGTACGGCAAGCGCAAAGTTATTAAAAGCAAAACCAAAGGCATTAGCCGTAATTTGCGAATTCAATTTCAGTCCTGCATCGGGAATCAAATCTAAAAATTCATTCCGGTCAGACTTTGACCAACGATTTTCCTCTTCATCAGTTACAAAAAAGCGGTTGTAGGTATCCAGACTAAAGCTATTATTGAACAAACCAATATTTAAACCTATTAAGTTGAATTCAAAAATATTACCACGGGGCAAAGCCACATTTGCCGGATTGTAGTTAAGTGCATGAACTCCTCTGGAAAGGGTAGCATAATTATCGCCAAGCCCTAATGCAACACCCTCAAAACCCTGCGCCCACAAGCCGGTAGCCAGGCTCAATATTATTAATACTTTTTTCATGTTAAACTCCATTTTTATTCAAACCTGACCGTAAAATTGGTCTGGATATAACCATCCACCTCGATCATATCGCTGGTGCGTACCTTAACCTTGGTATCACCAGTCGGTAAGATTGTCGCTTTTTGTTTAAAATATATTGGCGATTTTTGGAATAATTGCATCTGCTGTTCGCCCAATTTAATCACCACTTCATTTTCAGTTGGTGATTCAACGTAACCATCTGCGCCAATTTGTCCGCGTTCAATGTTTGCGTTAATTACAATCTTTTTCGTCGAATCTGTAATTGTAGTTGAATTTACCTGAGTCGAATCATCAGCTAAAATAAAGAAAAAATCCGTGGCAAAAGGAGTTCCGTTTCTAAGAATTAAATGAAATTCGCCCTGGTGCCAGTCATCTGCCAGACGATCTCTCACGTCCTGATCAATATCATCCTTTTTAATGCTGTCGGTTTCACTTTCATACTCAATCTGATTTTTCAGTTTAAAGAAAAGCGGGCTATCAACGGAGTAAAGCGCTCTCACCCCCTGTCCAAGCTCAACTGTGCCCTGGCCCTCAATGGTCGCCTGCCCGCTGATGGCAATTTTATCCGGAAGAATGGAAAACAAATCAATAATGCTATTGGGCGTTTTGTAGTTCCTGTCAAGGATTATTTCGGTAAAAGGCGCTTCACTGGAAGCCTTAATCCATTCATCCACTACCATAGATTTTTGTTGAGAGCCATTCTGGGCTTCAAGATTTAAAATCAAATGAAGTGGAATATCTATCTGATTCTCAATTTTGAATTTTAACTGAAGATCATCCAATACCAGACCGTTGCCCTGTATTTTTTCAAACAAATCACTGTTGTCCACCTCATTAGGCTCGATATCCACGCTAACGGGTTGTAAAATACCTGTTATTTTTTGAAAAATAATGTCCGTAAAAATTACATCCACTGCAATTTGATCTGTTTCGCTTATGGTTACAATTTGATCATTAGAATGTACTGTCGCTTCAACCTGAATATGGATAGAATCGATTGGTTGACCGGGCTGGCTTGAATTTTTAATTTGCAGGCCGCTTAAATCAATTTTTTTAAGCTTATTTTCATTGGGTTGCATATCAAGGACAATTTGTTTTGCGTTACCGTTTTCTAATATTTCTGGTAAAGTAATTTTGGTCTGAGCGTAGAGCGGTAATTGGTTTTGCAGATTTAAGGTTAAATGTCCTGATTTAATAGCGGCCTCAATTACTTTATGTTCGCTTTGAGGCATTGCAATACTCTGATTTCTATTAAAAGTTTGTTCAGGAATTTTCGCATCGGCTTCACTAACTTCAATATCTTCAATGGTCAAAATTGAGTAGATGGTACCATTTTTTTGTTCATCAGTAACAACCTGCATGGTATCTGATCCTGCAATGGGTATGGTGTATTTAAGTAAAAAATGATTGGAAATTTCCAATCCGCTCAAATCTACAACCTCACTCTGAGTCACTGCATAAGGCTCAATAGGATCGCTGAAAACAATGGAGGTAATTAAGGTAGGATTTGGGCTATCATTATTAAATACATCAATGGTCATTCCTGAATCTACTTTCAGAAACAGGTCGTTGTGAAAGGTTAGATAGATTTTCCCATTTTTAATCACTGCTCTTTCGAAAAAATCGTAAGTCACTTCTTTGGGATCAGGAGTAACTGTGCGGCCGGGATAACGTGGGATAGTATCTCTGGTAAGAAGTTCAGGAGGTAATAATTCGCTTAAGCTAATTTCCGTTGATTTTACTTCACTTTTTTGCTGTAATTTGATAGTCCCGATCCTGGCCTCAAAGCTTGTATTCTCTGGAGTGACCGTTAAATCACTTTCTTTGACATACTCCCAGTCGGTGCTATCTTCTATATTAAATCGCACAATAGGTTGCCCGTTAGTCGTGTCTGCAATTAAGGTGGAATCGTTTACAATCTCTTTAAGGGTCACATTTTTTACCGGCAGGTCAAATTTCCAGGTCGTATCCCAAACCGGAGGGTCTGGTTCATTAATGGTGCATGATGCGATTAAAAACAGAGCAACGCTCATAACACCAAACATTCTTTTTAACATCTGTTGTCTCTCCTGTTATTTTTTTTTACTTTATGAAAAGTCGTCAAAATTTTCATTTTCCTTAGTTAAATCTATTGGAAGCACATAAAATGGACAAATTTATTCCTTTTAAAGAAATTGAGCACACCGCTGATCTGGCCATTCAAATTTTTGGTCGCAACCTTGAAGAACTGTTTCATAATGCGCATCAAGGATTTTACACGATCGTTTTTGGCAATTTTAAAAAAATCCAGAAAATGGCAAATGCAAGTCAGGACAAATGCCCCTTAAAAACTTTGCAATTAGAAGAAACCTCTCTTGAAGATTTATTACATTCTTTTTTGAGCGAATTGAATTATCATCTGCAAAGTAAACGGACTATTTTTTCTCCACTCTTAAACCTGGAAATCCATCAAACTTCCAACGGGGCTCGGTTAAGAATTAATGCCACTGAATTGAAATTGTCTTCTCAATTTTTAGCGGAAGCGGACATCACTGAAATTAAGGCAGTTACCTACCATGGATTAAAATTTGTTCAGGAAAATGGGCTATGGTCTGTTACGGTTATTTTTGATATTTGAAATAATAAAAGAAACTAATTGTTAAGGTTGATCGTTTTTAAAATGCAATCCATCAAAAGGGGGATTTGAAGATGGGCAAATCAAAAATTCCAATAGAAAAAATTGATGATAATCTGTTTGAAATTAAACCCTTTGGCGGAATGTTAAAACCAGGACGCATTTACGCTTCTGATGAAATGATTGCTGGTTTATTAGAAGAGGAAGCGCCGCTTCAACAAGTAATTAATGTGGCTCATTTACCAGGTATTGAAAAGTACTCGCTGGCCATGCCCGATATTCATTGGGGCTATGGTTTCCCTATTGGCGGCGTGGCGGCGACTGATTGGAAAGAAGGCGTCATATCGCCCGGGGGCGTGGGCTATGACATCAACTGTGGGATGCGTCTGGCGGCTACAGGCTTAACGGAATCAGAAGTAAAGAAAAGGCTGCAAAAATTAGTTGAAGAACTCTTCAAAACAATTCCAACCGGGGTTGGCGCCTCGCACGCGATTAAAAAATTATCCAAAAATGAATTAAAAAAAGTGGCCCAGGAAGGCGTTAATTTGGTGGTTGAACAGGGATTTGGACAGGCCGAAGATATTGAGGTCATCGAAGAAAAAGGTAAAATGGAATTTGCCGATTTCTCTGTAATCAGTCAGCGGGCCATTGAACGAGGCTTAGATCAGTTAGGAACACTGGGCTCCGGTAACCACTTTCTTGAAATCGATGTGGTAGATAAGATTTACGACGAAGAAAAAGCGGCGGCGCTGGGGCTTTTTCAAGGTCAAATTGTCATCTTAATTCACACCGGTTCACGAGGCTTTGGCTACCAGATTTGTGATGATTATTTGAAAGTAATGAGCAAAGCCGCCCAAAAGTACCACCTTAATTTACCGGATCGTCAATTAGCTGCAGCCCCTATTCAGAGTCAGGAAGGCCAGGACTACTTTGCGGCCATGTCCTGCGCGGCAAATTTTGCCTGGAGCAATCGTCAGGTAATCATGGATCTGGCCCGCCGTGTATTTAAAAAAGTCTTCAACCTTTCGGACGCTGATTTACAATTCCGTTTAATTTACGATGTTTCACACAATATCGCTAAGAAGGAAGAACATCAGATTGGCGATAAAAAGAAAACCGTTTGTGTACATCGCAAAGGCGCCACACGAGCTCTTGCGCCAAATCATCCTTTGTTACCGGAAAAATACAGGACCATTGGTCAACCGGTCTTAATTCCCGGCGATATGGGGCGTTACTCATTTGTTTGCATCGGCACAGAAAAAGCCATGGAAGAAACTTTTGGTAGCACCTGCCATGGCGCTGGACGTTTGCTTAGCCGCAGACAGGCCAAAAAAGCCGGCGCGGGACGCAATTTAATAAAAGAGCTTTCGGAGCGCGGGGTGATTATTCAGGCAAAAGGCATGGCCACTGTCGCCGAAGAGATGCCAGAAGCCTACAAAGATGTACAGTCGGTCGTTAACGTGATGCACAACAGCGGCATTAGTCTGAAGGTTGCCAGATTGAAACCGATCGGCGTAATTAAGGGCTGAAACCCAACCGACGAACAGCAAATAATTTGTAGAAGCTCTTTCAAAACTCAACTTTCGATTGTTGTCAAGTACTGCTTTGCAGGCGCCAACTCCGGTGGTGTTGTGCTACCTTAGCATTAGACTTAAGCGTTTAAACTCATCCACCAGAAAATTTGCTTTTAATGTTTTTCGAATTCAGATATTCGGCAATCTTCTGGCGATGATCGCCTTGAATTTCGACTACATCGTCCTTAACCGTGCCACCTGCGCCGCACAATTGTTGCAATTCTTTTTTCCAGCTTTTCAAGTCGCCGACCAGTCCTTTAATTACAGTAACTGTTTTGCCACCGCGGCCTTTGCTTTGCCGTTGCAGGTAAACCGTTCCCTGTTGTGTTGCTTGTGGCCTGTCTTCCCTTTCATCCTCCGGCCGCCAGTCGGGATTGGTTGAATAAACGGTTTTATTTTTTCTCATCTATTTTTCCTGTTTTATTTCATTGGCTGATTACTTTCCATTCAAATGTCCAGTCCCATTGATCAAAGTAAAGATTGCCTCCATTCCACTCTACTTCCCCCCGTTGAGAATCTACAGTTTCAGAACGAAAATGTTTTTTTGGCGGATAAAATGGTGTAGAAAAATCATCATTAAAAATCAGACGGTAGCTGTCCATGCCGTTCAGGTAAAAATATTTTACCCGTTCATCCTGGCTCTTTCGCATGCCGTAGGTTACATCCGAAGGCAACCAGCCGTAAGGTTCAAAATAGATCATGCTCCAATCGTGCATGCTGTCGTTGGGTGGCTGGAACTCCCAGCCGCTTTGCCAGCGTGCCGGAATGCCATTCATACGACAAAGGGTAATAAAGAGCATTGATTGAATGCCACAATCGCCATGTTTATTTATCACCGGGTAAAGCGAAAGATTGCGAATAGTGGAATATTCCCGCGCTGAAGCCCAGGTAATGTTCGTATCGATCCAGGCAAAAATCTTTTGCGCAATGCGATAAGGATTGGTTTCGTTACCTACTATTTTTTTTGACAGTTTTTTTAAAGTGTCCGAGAAAACGATGTGTGGCGGTCGTTCCTGGAGAAATTCTTTTAGCGGGCCGTTTGGGTCAACCGGTTTTACCTTTTCAGGGTCTACATTTACATAAATACCATGGGGCGTGTATTCATATTCAACCCAAAATTTAGTCGGTTGCTGGCCATTGCTTGGTTGCTCAAAGTAAACGGTGCGTTGCAGCTGATCATTTGGCGCCACTTTGTATTTTTGAGGAAAAGCATCTAAAAGCTTGATGTTAATCTGACGATGCGGAATTTCACGGGGAAATGGAATCCAACAGCTAATGGTTTCACCTTTTGGCACCTGACCGGGATGCACTTCTATTCCCTGTTTTATGCGCAAGCGCACCGGATGACCATACGGCAGGCCTGATTCCAGACATTCGGCCATTAAATTTTCGATGTGTAAATCG
>JAGHBR010000192.1 GCA_021160885.1 Caldisericaceae bacterium | reverse complement strand
TTTCATAAACTTCAATGCCTAATTGTTGTAATGTTTTTTTATATTTGGTATCCGTAGATCCAACACGTGCCAGAAAAGTGATGTGATTGCCTAATTTTTTTAGAATCTTAATGTAATTAAAAAGCCTTAATGAGCCAGAGGCCCTGTCCCACATGGGCATTAGCGGATCACAGATGAGTATTCGTTGGTTAACATTGCGCTGTGAAGCCAGAGGTACATTTCGGGGATTATTTTCATATTGTTTTTTTAACTGTTCTTTCCATTTTTGGACAAATTTTTGACGATTGATTTGTTGAAATTTTTTAAAGCCACTATTCAGATTCGTTCCGGCTGTTTGACCCTCAAAATGAATGACCACGCTTTCAGGCTGGTACAACACCTTAAAGCCATGTTCACGGGCAGTAAAACAGAGATCAGTATCTTCGTAATAGGCTGGCGCGTAACGCTGGTCAAAACCGCCGATTTTTTGCCATAAGGATTTACGGATCATTAAAGATGCCCCAGAAACATAATCGACCTCGCGCACAAAATTAAAGCGCGGGTCATCGGGATTCATGCCCTTTCCGTAATTCCAGCCATTACCATCAGAAAATATGATGCCCCCTGCCTCCTGCAATTTTCCGTTGGGGTAAACCAATTTGCTACCCACAATGCCGCAATCCGGATAATGCCGCATGATATTGACCAGAGCTTCAAGCCAGCCAGGGGTAACCTGGGTATCATTATTCAAAAATAAAATAAAATCGCCTTCTGCGTACTCGGCCCCTTTGTTGCACCCTTCCACAAAACCAAGATTTTGTTCATTAAATATTGTTTTAACATTGCTTAACTTAAGCTTTTGCAAGTAGGCCCTGGTTTCGTCTGTTGAATCATTGTCCACAAAGATCAGTTCATAATTGGGGTAACGGGTATTTTGTAGAATTGATTTTAAGCATTGATGCGTCAATTCAAGTTTATTAAAAAGAGGAATTACAATCGAAATCAAAGGTTTCTCGTGTGTGTTGTTTTTTTTAGTTAAATTTGTCTTTTTCACAGATGGTTGAATTTTGTTTTTAAATTCATGTCTTAATTTTTTATTTGTTACCGGATCATATTCTGCCAAACAGCAAAGTTCCCGGTACAATTTGTTCACTTCCGGGAATCGTTTTTCAAAATCCGTTGAATTTTGTCCCACCCAGTGATGTTTCAGATTGGGTTTAATCACTGACTTTGCTTCTTCCCATTGACCACTTGTAAAATCTAATTGTAACTTTTCTGCAATCCTCTTCAACTCTTTTTCAGGATTAAAAAGAATTGACTCGTAATGAACTACGCAAATATTTGAATTTTCAGCTGCATTTAACCAATGTTCGTTGTACTTTTTCCATAAGTTCAATCCATTCAATATGGAGAAAAAATTACGTTTGTTCAAACTATTAGCCACTTCCAGAGGATGGCGAATCATAAAAACAAGTTTTGCGTCAGGGAGAAGCTTCTTCCAAAAAGGCAAGGTAAGTGAATTACGAGGGTCTTTCCACCCCCACAATGGCCTATCTTTAAATTCTGAAATAAGGCCATTGGCTCGATCATAAAATGGTTCCAATTCCGGTAAATCCTGCCAGTTTTCGGGGAATTTCGGAATAAAATCCCAAGCGCCGCCAAAGTTGTACAGTAACTCCTCATTTATTTTTAGAAAGCCTATGTGTTCCCAAAAGCCTTCGGGATTGTCTTCAGCTGCAGGTATCAACTTTTCTTGCGGTCCTAAGTACACCCCAAGCTGGTTTAAAGCTCTAGCTAAAAGAGAAGTTCCTGATCGGTGCATCCCACTGATAATAAGAATCATCGGGTTCCCCTAATTTAAAATTGAAATTATTACAAAATTTTTAAGATGGTTTGTCAATCGCTCCGCTGTTAATCTAAGCAACAGCCTTTTTGTTGTGAATCAGATTGACGATTTCCCGGGCAAAGGCTACCCGGCATCTGTTTTCGCACTTTTTAAAGTTGTATTCATCCAGGCAATATCCAGGGCAATCATCTGTTCCAAATAAAAGTTCATCATAATGCTCACCATCATAAAGGTCTTCAAATTCCCCGACATGAACAGCTATTGAAGTTCCGCAATCAGCAGTATGGTGTTCAAAAAGAATTAACCCTTTGTCAGGATATTTAAAATGCGCCTGATAACCAATCAGCAAAACGGCTGGATCTGATAAAAATTTGCCTCTCTCTTTCCATACTTTTCCACAAAGCGAACATTTTTTAAAAGGCTTTTCGTTTGCCATGATTCATTCCTTAAAGGTAATTCATCAGATTTAATTCCATGATCTGACTGGTCGACTGTAATGCCGCCTGATAGGCAATTTCTTCTGATTTTAATTTTATCACTTCTTCTTCTAATACGGCATCTTCTTCCTGAGAGATGAATTTTTGGAAATTTTCATTGGTCCTGGTCACACGATTTTTAATAAGTTGGAGATTATCAATTTTGGAACCGTAAACTGTATTGATATTCAAGAATTTCTTCTCGGATTGGCGCATATTCTCAATGGCCGCTTTTAAGGCATCCACATCATCATTTTCCAGAGCTGTAATCGTCTCTTTTAAAGTATCAAAAATTCCAGTATCCATGATTTGATTTCCGGGTACATTGATACTAATGTTTACTTGTTTGGATATGCGGCGCTTAATAAATTGATCATCTCCGTGGTAGGTTACGTCCAGATCATTGAGTTCAAATGGTGTAGCAGATTTGGTGATGGTGCCTCCAAACACGTTTTTACCCAGGTAGGTGGAATTTAAGGTAGCCACAATTTCGTCCATAATGCCTCTCAACTGCTCCGCCAGCGAAGCGCGTAACTCTGTAGTAGTAACCGCATCGGTACCTTTCGTCGCTTCAATACGGGCATCAACTATAGTCTGGTAAACCTGTTCCAGCAAATTCGAGGAATTTTCCAACCAACCTTCCGATTCCTCGATATTTTTCAGAAAAACTTCGTTCTGGCGTAACGACTCATGCAGCCTTTGTACTCGAGAAAACCCAACGGGATTGTCCGATGGTTGTTTAATCTTTTTTTGCGTAGCAATACGATCCTGGGTATCTAACAAAATTTTACGACTATTAAATAACCTTTGCATCGTATTCCTGAGGAACATTGATTGCGTAATACGCATCATTTTTCTCCCTTAGTTTAAACCATCTGCATTACGGTAGCCATCATTTCATCGACGGTGGTAATCACTTTGGCTGCCGCCTCGTAGGCCTGCTGATATTGAACCATGTGGGTCATCTCTTCATCCATGGAAACCCCAGTAACTGAATCACGCTGATTTTTTAATTGTTGAATGATCATTTCCTGACTGTTGCCTAAAAACTCGGTTTCCTGAAGGCGATTCCCCAAACCTGTCAGAAATGTTTGATAATACTCATTGGCGGTCCCTTCATTAAATATTGAAGCAAATTGTAAATCGCTAATCTGCTGAGCAATGCTTCCATCCCCTTCTGCTCCGCCGATAGGTTTGCTGGCAATTAACGAGGCATTTTCCACAATAACCTGATTCACTCTAAAATCAGAAATGCCAGTGATGTCGGTGGCAAAAAAATCGAATCCACTGGAACCATCTAAATTTTCCCCCTGTCGGTGAATTTCATTTACTTTTTCAGCCAGATTCCTGGCAAGCGAATCCAATTTTTCTTTGTACTCCGGTAATGATTCATTGTAAAACTCCACTAAAGCGGCCAGCTCGCCATTATTAATATTCAATGCGTAGCCACTTTTCTTTATCTGAATTTTAATTTTAGTATTCCCATTCTCATTCACCTGAACAGCTTCTAATTCATTCATTACATCATGCGAGACAAGTAAAATACCATCAGAGTAAACATTAATTTCACCACTGTCCTTTTCTTTAATCTGGATATTTAGCTGTTTGGAGAGTTCATCTAAAATACGATCCCTCTGATCCAATAAATCAGGATTTGGTTGTTTTCGAATTTGTTGATTAATTTTGTGTATTAGTTGGAGTTTCTGATTAATATCGTCAACAGCCATATTAGTTTCCGGTACAATCTGATCTTTAATATTTTGCAAATCCCCATCGATGCGGCTAAAGGTATCAGAAAGGACCATCGCTTTGTCTAACACCAGATTTCTGGCATAATCACTTTCCGGGTCTTTTGCCAGATCATTCCAGGCGCCAAAAAAATCGCTAATTACCTGTGATAGGCCAGCCTCACTGCCTTCATTAAACACTACTTCCACCTGTGAAAGCAATCGTTGGGCATTCTGGTATTTGCCTAAAAACTGATTTTCGGAATAGATCTGGTATTCGGCAAAACGCTGGCGCAAACGCACGGCATCATTCACTGACAACCCCAGCCTACTGTAGCCTCCGTTCAACTGGTCAAAACTCACCCTGCGTCGTCGATAATACTCGTTATTGGCATTTGAAATATTGTCGCTGGTGGTACGTACAGCTGACTGGTAAGCTAATAATGACCGTTTTCCAATTTCTAAAATACTGGAAATACTCATAACTTCACCTTTTTACACATTGTAATTTACCACCTGTTTCTTTAAAGGCGTTTTTTGCTCCTGCCCATTCCGGCTGTAAAGCACAGCTTCTTCATCCATGGCATATAGCATGTCGATGACACCGCGAACATAATTAAGCGAAGATTGAACTAGTTGATGATTTTCTAAATTAATCCGGCGAATTTTGTCAACTGTGCGCGAAATGCGCTGTTGCAGGCTGCGCCAGCGGGCTTGTTCTTCTACAGGTAATGCTTCAATAAAACTATTTAACTGCAACGGCTGATCGCTTTCAGCGTTGCCCAGCAGTTTCCTCAAATATTTTTCTCTGGACTCTAACATTTGCTCTACTTTTTTTACCAGTAAGCGTTCAACACCGGTCAGGTTTTCCATTTCTTTCAGTTTATTATGAATGATGGCTTCTTGTTTTTGCTTAACCGTTTCGACCATGTAACTGTAAGCATGGATTTCTTCTAATAGCAATTGAAACAATTTGTCTTTGGTCGATTCTTTGGAAGATGGCTGTAAATTACTCATTGTTCCTCCAGGGAATGATTCTATTTGGTAACATTTCTACCCAGTTTTGTGCAGGTAAGTTAAGTTTTTGCACATCATCTTTTTTCATATGCTGGTAAATGAATTCTGCCAGACCTACGCCACCATGTTTGGCCAGATCTTCGCCCATTACGCTGCTGAACATCATCGAAACCAGATTATTTGAGCTTGACTGTTTGTCAAATTTGGGAATTGTTTTTTCCATTGCCTTTAATACAAACGTTAAGAACAAACCTTCCAACTGTTTTGCGCTGGAGCGTAGCTTAATTTCCTCTTTATTGTTGGTCGTCGGCTTTTCAACAGCTTTAATCGTGTTTTGAGTTAAATTTTCTAATTTGACCGCTTCCATGGTCAACCCCTAATTAATGATCAGTTTAGCCTTTAATGCACCGGCCTCTTTAATGGCCTGGAAAATAGCGATAATATCACGGGGTTTTAACCCCAGTGTGTTGAGTGCGCTGGCTAATTCGCTCACCGTGGTTGTTTTTTGAATGACAGCTGTTTTGGCTTCACCTTCTTCAGCCGTTGTTTGCGTTACACGGGTAACAACCGTTCGGCCAACCCGGCTAAAGGGCGCCGGCTGCGAAATAACCGGTGAACTCATGGTGTGAATGGTTAAATTGCCATGTGAAATCATCACTTCATCAATTTGCACATTACCACCGGCAACAATGGTTCCGGTCCGCTCATTAATCACAACACGGGCTTCAACATCCACATTAACCGTCAACGTTTCGATTTGAGCAATGTAGTTTACCGCCTGGGCCGGACTTTGCAGCGAATCAGGAAAATAGAGCTGTACCAAACCGGGACTGATTGGTTGCGCCAGAGCTTTTTCTTCAGGATTGACTTTAAAGTAATTATTGATTTGATCGGCAATACGTCTGGCGGTAACAAAATCAGGTTCATTTAAATGCAATCCGATGGGTTTGCTTAAATCAATATTTTGATTAGGAGGTTCCACCTGTAAATAGCCCCCATCCGGAATACGGCCGACCAATGAATGATTTTTTTTAAGGCGTTCACCGGCTGTGGTTTCTACATTAAAGCCGCCAACAGATAGCGGTCCCTGGGCCATGGCATAAGCATTTCCCGCGGCATCACGCAATGGGGTCATTAAAAGCACGCCGCCTTCTAGACTGGTGGCGTCTCCCAGAGAAGAAACCACCACATCAAAACGGGAACCAACATGGCTAAAAGGCGGAATTTGAGCGGTTACCATAACGGCCGCCACATTTCGGGTACGCAGGTCTTCTCTGGGTACGGTAATGCCAAATCGTTCCAGCATGTTGCTGATGGATTGAACCGTAAAAATCGCTCCCCGTCTGCTGGAAGGCCGGTCGCCCGTACCGGCCAGACCGACAACCAATCCATAGCCAATTAATGAAATACGATTCCCGTTTTCTATGGCAACCACATCTTTAATGCGTACCTGAGCCTGACTCAAACTCATCCAAAATCCCAGAATCAATAACCCGACAACTGCTTTTTTTACCATTGTTTTACCCGATTAATTATTTAAACACAAAGTAACCAGTGCTGGCTGCCACCATTAAACCGGCTAAAGCAAAACTCAACACTTTAGTAATTGTTCTGGTCTTTAAAAAGCTTTGTCCCAGTCCACTCTTACGATAGGTGATACGGGCATCCGCGATATTGTAAGAATAGACCGTATTGCCCGACGTGATGTCTCGCGGACGAACAAAGCCTTCCAGTTTCATCAAATTTTCTTCGCCATTGACGTTTAACTTGCGTTCTCCCTGAATCTTGAGCATCCCGTTTTCGGTTTGCTCTACAATACGCACTGAGATGCGGCCGGTTAAGCGATCCGATTGCGCTGTACCATCTTCTCCCTGATGTTTGGAGTTGAACGAACCAGATCCGCCAAAAACCGGCAAAAAATCTGCAATATTACCAGAAGATTTGGCATCCATGCCAATTTCGGAACTCAACTTGCTGTTGCTTTTAGACTGTCGGCTGGCATTGGCATTCTCTACGATGATGACAGACAGCACATCGCCCACCTGATGCGCTTTAATGTCGCTGTACAATGATGGAATAGCCTGCGCCATAGAACAGGCTATTAAGCCAAATATCAGAATGATTATTTTCATAAAGACCTCGATTGATTAATGAATACCACCCCCGGAGAAGTTACTTTCCCCTTCAGTTGTTTACCGGTCATTAAACTTTTAACCGACACCATATCACCCAAACCACCGGCTGAACGCGCAATGCCTTTTGTTTTGATCACTAATTCTCCGGCACGAACACAAATTTCCACCTCATCTCCCGGCTTTACAACCGTTGGCTGCTGAATATCGGTTGTAAGTAAAATTTTACCTCGTGGGAGGAAATGGGTACTCTCTTTTCCTGACCATTGTGCCTTATTATTAACGGCTTTTAAATAGGTATCGGTGTCACTTAACCACACATTTTCCTCAGTTATTTTCTGCTCATCAATTCTTTGTCTGAAACCAATATTTTCGTTAGTTACAAAAACTCTCTTTTTTACTGCAACATCCACGGTGACCGGTGTTTTGAGCACAAGCGTTTTGTTTTTCAGGAAGCGAACCCAGATGGTTTGCCGCCCCAATCTTTTGATATTGTACGGAGCGTGACAGTCAATGGTTAAATTATCTCCACTAATTCTGGAGAAATTTGGTAATCGCAAGTAAGTGATACGTAAATTCTGTTGAGCAACATTAAATCTTTTGGCAAAAAATTCATTGATCTTGGCTTTTAATAATGTTTCCTGATTTTGCTGAGCGCTGAGTGGCAATTGCCAGAGCAAAAGACCGAGAAAGATCAAACTGAATTTACGCATTGGAATCATGAGATATTTACCTCTTCAGATTATTGATCATGGAAAGCAATTCATCCGCCGTTTTAACGGCCTTAGAATTGATTTCGTATGCCCGCTGGGCAACAATCAGATTAATCATTTCCTGCGCTACATCGACATTTGATTTTTCCAGATAACCCTGCATTACGCCGCCAAAGCCTTGCTCATTTGGCAAGCCAAAGATGGGCTCACCAGATGCTTCCGTTACCGAAAACAGGTTGCCGCCACGCGCCAACAGGCCCGCCGGATTCATGAAGGTTACCAGTTCAATCTGACCAATCTCCTGCGGTTCCGTCTCCCCATCAATCATTACTGTAACCAGCCCGTTTTCACTGATGTGAATGGTACTTACGTTTTCCGGGATGGAAATTTCCGGAATTACTTTTAAACCACTGCTGGTCACCAGGTAGCCTTCAGAATTGATTTTAAAGGAACCGTCTCTGGTGTAGGCATAGTTGCCATCGGCCAGCTCTACCTGAAAAAATCCCCTGCCGTTAATGGCCAGGTCCAGAGAATTGCCTGTTTGCACCACATCACCACGCGAAAACGAACGGAAGGTGCTGATTGGTCGGCTGCCCAGACCGATTTGCAATTTTACCGGATTTTCATGCCCTTTTCGTGCATCCCTGTCGCCTAATTGCAGATTTTCGTAAAGCAAATCCTGAAACTCAATGGTGCTCTTTTTAAAACCGGTTGTGTTTACATTTGCCAGATTGTTGGCAATAACATCTACATTTAATTGCTGAGCGGTCATTCCCAGGGCTGCTGTTTTTAAAGCCCGTAACATGCCTCTACCTCCTTAAAAATATTTTCCAACTTCTGCCGCGGCTTTATGAAAGGTTTCATCCAGTGTGCGCACCATTCGCTGGATGCTTTCAAATTGCCGCTGCACTTCGATTAATTGAATCATCTCTTCGGCCGGATTAATATTAGCTTCTTCCAAAAATCCCTGATGAACTTCTGCTTCTTCCATGGGAATCGGCTGAACCGAATCATCGACTACAAACATATTCTCTCCCCTTTTTTGCAGTTTACTGTAATCTTCAAAATCTTTAAGAGCAAGGCGATCAATGTACATGTCGCCAAGGTATATTTCTCCATTGCGCGTGATGGTAATCTGTTCTGGCTTCAGATTATCATCAACCAGTACAATTTCGCCGCCTTCCCCCAAAACAGCATGGCCTTGCTGAGTTCTAAGCACGCCATCACCGTCTAATTTGAAATGCCCGTCCCGTGTGTAAGCCAGGCCTTCATCGGTTTGAACGGTAAAGAAACCGCGTCCGGAAATAGCCAGGTCTAAAGGATTATTGGTTTCGCTCAGGGCGCCCTGCGAAAAATCCGTTGCCTGGCGCGCCTTTGTGTTTTCATCATCTGTCTTTAACATCTCAAAGAAGATGAGATCCTTTTTGTAGCCACGCGTATTGATATTGGCAAGATTATTGGCAATTACGTCGTTGTGCTGTAACTGACTTACCAAAGCCTGTTTCATGGACGTCATATTTAACTTCATAGACACCTCTCTGCTTTTTGCTGTTGATAATGCAAAAGCGGTGCCAATTTTTTACAATGGTTAGCGATCGACGAGCAATTAAAATATTTTTGTTTTAAGTTATTGTATTTTAAGGTATTACAAGGTTTACTACTTCTTTAAAACAAAAAACACTAATTCTTTAAAACGAAAGTTTAAAATAATCAGGGGAAGGAATTACTTTTTAAGAGGAAATTTTTACCGCTTATTGTTGCATTAAATCAATCATGTTTAGCAATTGCTGGCGATCATCGCTGTGTGCCGCCGGAAAGCGCAGTATAAAAATGTGCTCCTCTTTGCCTGGCAAAGTAAAGTGGTTAAAATTTCCACCGCAGGAAATGACCATCAACTGCACCACCGCTAAATTAAAATTTTGTTCCAGGCTGGTGGATTGCTGCCATTGATCTAACGGAACTTCTTCCGATTCCTGAAGGCTGTGCACAACCACTTCTACCCAGCGTTGCTGTCCATTTTTAACGTCAATTTGCAGTTGTTTTCCAACAGCTTTGGTCTTGCCCAGAAAAAACCGAAACAACGTGCTTAATGCCTGCTGCACATTAAGCGGATCTGCTAATACTTTTGGTAATTCTTTGTCCTTATTAATGAATACTTCCACATCATTTTCAGTTATTTCATAGTGCAAATGTTGAATCGCGTTTTGAATGGTTTCCATCAAATCAACCGGTTTCAAATCTTCTTCTTCGGTTAAAAAGGCGAAATTGCGAACATTGGAAATGACCTCATTCATTCGATTCAGCATACTGTTCACCTGGCTGAGTTTTTTTTCAAGCCCAACAGAATCGATCTGTCCCTGTCGGCTGTTTTTTTGAAGCATTTCAATCAAAAGACGAATGGAAGTAATAGGCTGGCTTAAGCGATGAACAATATTAATGGCCAGTTCACCCAGTTCGCGGTAACGGTCACGGGATTGTAAATAGAGCTGCTGCTGGTAAAGTTCTTTTTCCAGATTCTTACGCTGGCTTACATCGCGGGCGCTGGCAATGATGTACTCCACCTCATCCTGGGCATTTCTTACAAAGCCAAAACTAATGATGACTGGCGTGGAGTGTTCCCCATTGGCCAAATTACTTTCCAATTCAAGTACGCCGTTTTGATAAATTTGCTCTAAAAAGTTTTTTTCATTTTCCTGAAATTGAAAAGGCGGTTCAAGATAATCATTCAGATTTTTACCTAAAATTTGCTTTAGCGCCACATTTAAAAGGTCGCAGGCCACACGATTGGCGTACTGAATAAAGCCATCCGGTTTAAGGATAAAAATTGCTTCGGACAGGTGTTCTAAAATGGTGATGGTCGTCTGGTAATCGCGTATGGTTGCCTGATTTATTTGTTCACTCATATTATCACTTTCTGATTTAGACGACAATGTCCATCCGTTGTTGCGTTCTGGTAAAAATCAATTCGCGTTTGGGATCAAAGATTCGCAATTCAATTCGAGGCCGTGTAGCAAGCACTTTAAAAAAAACCTCCTCGCTACGTTCAAACCTGACGTTCGATTCCATGATCAGATTACGCGCCATTATGCGAAACAAGTAACGATTTCCCGACAGCGGTAACACTATGCGGCCTTTTATGATGCTGCCTTTTTTCAATTTTTTAAGCAGAGGTTTTAAATCGCCTTCAATGATTACAAAACTTCTGTTTAAACTATTCACTGTGTTTAGACCTCCGCTTACCTGACTGGATTTGCCAACTTTTGACTATTTGCAACGAGAAAATTTTTTACTGGATGTTTAGCTTCTTCCTTCTTCGCTAAAGAAAAATCGTCCAATTGACAACCAATTGTCAGTCCCTTCCCGGCGGGACGCGCCTTTTAAAAAAATCATTTTAGCAATTTAGTCCGCACTTTAATCAGGGTTTGGTTTAAAATCTGAGAAATGCGGGCTTCGGTTAAATTCACCACTTTCCTGATATCAGACAGGGTCAATTCTTCATAAAAATAAAGCGCCAGAATAATCTTTTCGCGATCGGTTAACTCATTCATAATGATTTCTTTCATGCGCCGTTTAATATCCTGAAGTTCCAGTTCTTCTTCTGGACTCAAGGCGTTTTCATCTGATAAGGTGTCGATTTTGTAAATGAAATCACCTTCATCATCGCTTATTTTCGTGTTTAAAGAAACGGTGTAAACCAGCAACGAAGTATTCAAAATATCATAATAACTTTTTTCGTCGATATCCATGCTTTTGCAAATTTCTTCAACGCTTGGTTCCCGCCCCAAGGAAGAAGTAAGGTTTTTAATCGTATTTTCTAAATTGCGAACTTTCTCGTATTTGTCCCGACCAATCATTCCTTCGCGCCGCAGAGCATCTACCACTTCGCCGTAAATGCGTTTGTAAGCGAATGTGTGGAAGGGCACGCCATTGGGTTTAAAACGCTCCAGAGCCTTTAGCAGGCCCAGAATACCGTACTGATAAAGGTCTTCGGCGCTAAGCGTGTTAGAATAGTGCATATTGTAACGCCCGACAATATTTTTGATAAGCGGGGCGTAGTGCTCCACAATTTTACCCTTAATCCGTTCGTTACGGGTGGTCAGGTACTCATTAACAAGCGCTTCACCCGTTTCCTTCAGTTGAGAAAGTGTCGTCTGCATTATTCACTCTTCTCTTCTTTTTGTTCTTCACTTTCCTTTTTGTCCGGTAGATTGGTAGATGGCGAAGTAGCCCAAACTCCCCAACGCAAAATATTCAGCATAATCACGGCCAACAAAATGGTCAGTAAATAGACCACAGCGCTTCGGAATATGCTGGTCATTAATGTAATGCCGTTAAGCGCGCAGCTTACAAACGTAATCACTGCTGCCAGACTGGCGATTCTCAAAATGAATTTTCTCAATGGCTCCATTCTACCTGTGTATTTTTAGTTTCTAAAACCCGTTCAAAAATATTTTTACTGGCAAAACCATTTGCCGTTAAGGCCTGCATAAAACGACGAACCATGCCGCGAACCGCATTGGCCGCTAAACCGTTAGGATGTTCCAGAATAAAGGGCCGTTGTTTTTTAACAGATCGGGCAACCATGTCATCTTTTAACAAAGCGCCTCCGTAATAAATCTGGCTATCTAAAAATTTGTGAACCATCAAATTCATCTTTTTAAATAGCACATCGCTTTCATCGGCATGGTTGACCATGTTGCCGATCAGGTAAACTGGTAAATTTTTATTAACTGATTTCACCACCTTAATCACCGCATAGGCATCGGTAATAGAGGCCGGATCAGGGGTAATTACAACCCCGATTTTATCGGACCCCAACAAAAAGGACAGGACATTTAAAGCAATGCCTGCTCCGGTATCGAGGATAATATAATCGTAACTATTTTCAAAACGTTTGAATTTTTCGGCCAATTTTTCCAGGATTTCATTTTCACTTTCGATCAAATCCAGCGAAGCCGAAGAGGCCGGTAATACATCGATCTTCATCGGCGTTTTAATGATCACCTCGCTGAGTTCCAGGTCTTTTTTAACCACATCGGCAATGGTTTTCTCACTTCTGATGCCTAAGTTCAAATCCACATTACCTAAATAGAGATCGGCGTCGATCAACAAAACTTTTTTGCCTAATTGTTGCCAGGCAATGGCCATATTCACTGCAATCGTGGTTTTGCCGACGCCGCCTTTGCCACTGGTAATGGCAATAATCTGGGTTTTCTGTAACGTTTTACCCTTTGCCTTTAAATCACCGTCATAGCCAGCTCTAAGTTTAGTAATCATGCAAGCCCCTCAAAGACTTTTTCGAAAATGTAACTCTCTTCCGGCAGAGCAATATCAATAAAGATGCGTTTGCCATCACCAAAGGCAACCACCGGAAGTTCCAGTTCTTCCATTAAAGTAAAGAATTTCCCGATGCGCATGGATTCATCCATCTTTGTCAGCAATAAGCCGGTAGGTTTAAGCAACATGTAAACAGAAGCCGCAGAAAACAGATCGTCCAAATCCGTATTTAAAGCCGCTACAAAGAATATTTCATCAGGATTGACAATTTTTTGATATTCTTCCATTTTTTTAACAAAATTGGGCGCAAAAGGACTGTTACCGGCAACGTCCACAATCACCGTCTCGTAATCTTTAAGTTTTTGCAGCAGAGCGCTTAACTCATCATTGCGTTTTTTCTCGATTACTGTCACGCCGCTCATTTTTGAAAAAGCCTTTAAAGCTTCCGATGGCCCATAGGGATCTGTTGAAATAATAGCCACCTCCCGGTTAGCCAAAATTTTAGGATGAGCGGCTAATTTCATGGTCATGGTTGTTTTACCGGAGCCAGTAGGACCAACCACCATAATTACTTTTTGTTTGTCTGAGCTTTTTAAAGCGCTCAGATCAAAGAAACGCATTTTTTCACGCAATTCCTTTTTTAATCCATAAATAATTTCGCGCTTCGAAGCCTTAGGTCCTTTGGGCGACAACTGGTAAACGCGTTTAACCAAATCTTCGGCCATTTTTCGCGGAAAGCCTTTTTCCTGCAAACCGACCAAAATCTGCTGATAATTTTGAGGCAATGGCAATTGCTCATTAAAATTGGCCTGTTGTAGTTTATTGATTTGTTCTTTTAATTCGGCCAGCTCATCCAAAATTTTCTTTTCCTGTTCCAGAGTTTTCGGCTTGCGCGAGAGAATATTGGCAATAACTGAATTAAAATCTTCTTTGGTCTCCACTTCCGAGGCTTTTAATTGCTTTGGATTTTTTTTGACTGACGGTGGATTCCATGCCTTAACTTTGCCATTGCCTTCATCCACAGAAATAGATACCTGGACAATTTTTTGTCCGTTTAAGGTATCATCAATTTCTTTGGAATCCAGCAAGATGATATCGCTGCCATGTTCCTGCTTGGCCTTTGTAATGGCTTCGGCCAAACTACTGCCTGTGTAATACTTAACCTTCATTTGGATATCTCACTGTTCCTACTGACTTTACTTCGGTATCTGCAGTAAGCTCAGAATAAGCTACTACAAAAAGATTAGGGAAAATAGTTTCGGTAAATTTACGCACTGCACGACGAATTTGCGGAGAAACCAGCAAGGTTGGTTGAACGCCCAGATTCGACATATCTTCAATTTTATTGGCAATATCTTCAAACAAGTTATTAACCTGTTGTGGCGAAAATCCCAGATTCTGCAAATGCGCGCCTCCTTCCCTGATCACCGACAAAATATGGTCCTCAAGTTTGGGTTCCAGCAAAGCCACCGCCACATAGCCTTCTTCTACTTTCAAAATTTCGGTAATGGTTTCGGCCAGGGCTGATCTCACATATTCGGTAAGCACATCAGCATCTTTAGAAAAGGGCGCGTAGTCAGCCACTGTTTCAAGAATGGTGACCAGATTGCGAATGGGAATCCGCTCCCGCAACAGGTTTTTCAAAATGGAGCGGATGGTACCTAAGGAAACAATTTCCGGTACCAGTCCATCGACCAGAGCGGCATGCGTCTCTTTTAGGTGATCGAGCATGCGCTGCGTTTCCTGACGGTCCAATAATTTGTAAGCGTTGTTGCGTAAAACTTCCATTAAATGCGTGGCAATTACGGCCGGTGCTTCCACTACGGTGTTACCGGCAATTTCAGCCCGCTCACGCTCTTCTTCATTAACCCACAGCGCCGGTAAGCCAAAAGTCGGTTCTTCCATCTCGATGCCGCGCAATTGCAGCGATTTATCCGGATTAACTACCATGTAACGATCCAACATCACCTGACCGCCGGCAACTTTTACACCATAAAGCTTAAAAATGTATTCGTTAGCGTTTAACTGAATGTTGTCTCTAATGCGAATGGGGGGCACCAGAATTCCCAACTCGATGGCCAGACTTTTACGAATGGTGCTGATGCGCTTTAGCAAATTACCTCCCTGATTGGCATCGACCAGCGGGATTAGCCCATAACCCAGTTCAATTTCAAAGGGATCAGGATGCAAAAACTCTTCGATGCGTTCTGGTTCTTCAACCGCCTCTACCTCTTCTTCTTCCTGCTGAGCTTCCAATTCTCTTTGTTTAAAAAGCTGAATTTGTCTGGCTATGGCAGCCATCACCAAAGAAACAACCGTAAACGGAATAAAGGGCATACCCGGCATAATGCCCATTAAAAAAGCCACGCCCGCAGAAGAGTAAATAGCCTTTGGCTGAGCGACCAACTGGCTGGTCAACTGATCGCCCATGTTCGAACTGGAAGAAGCGCGGGTAATCACAATACCGGAGGCCACAGAGATTAACAAAGCCGGGATTTGCGCTACCAGACCGTCGCCTACGGTTAAAAGCGAATAGGTAGAAGCAGCTTCACTGAGCGGCAGTCCGCGTTGAATGGCGCCAATTAACAGGCCGCCAATCAGGTTGATGAGCGTGATCAGTAAACCGGCAATGGCATCACCGCGAACAAATTTACTGGCACCGTCCATGGCTCCGTAAAAATCGGCTTCCTGAGCAATTTCCTGACGTCTTCTTTGTGCTTCCACATCGTCAATCAAACCGGCGTTTAAATCGGCGTCAATGGCCATTTGCTTACCCGGCATGGCATCTAACGTAAAACGAGCGGAAACTTCCGCAATACGGTTAGCGCCTTTGGTGATAACCACAAAATTAATGATTACCAGAATCAGAAAGATGACCATACCAACAACGTAATTACCCTGCACCACAAACGAACCAAAGGAGGCAATGATTTCACCAGCGTAACCTCTACTTAAAATGAGCCTTGTAGAAGCAATATTGAGTGATAAGCGAAAAAGGGTTAAGATGAGCAGTAAGCCAGGAAAAACGGAAAAATCCATTGGCCGTAAAATAAACAAGGTTACAAAAAGCACCAGCAAGGCAGCCGAGATGTTCATCACCAACAGCGTGTCCAGCAAAAAACTGGGCATGGGCAAAATCATCACAGCAATAATCAGCACAATGCCCGCGGTCAACATCAAATTGGAATTAGAAGCCAATTTCATCAAAAAATTGTTATTCTGATCAGCCATTGATTTCTCCCAATTCTGGTAGTTTTGCCTTGTTCATTTTGTAAACCTGACTCAACACTTCGGCTACAGCCTGATAGAATGCAGCCGGAATTTCTTTGCCCACTTCACAGACATCGTAAAGCCCCCTGGCCAATGGTTTGTTTTCAATGATGGGAACGCCATGTTTTTGAGCAATCGCCTTAATTCGTTCAGCTAATTTTAACTTACCTTTGGCCACAACAATGGGAGCGTCCTGTTTGTTTTTGGGTTCGTATTTTAAAGCAATGGCAATATGCGTCGGGTTGGTAACTACTACAGTAGCTTCCGGAACTTCCTTCATCATACGCATACGAGCCATTTGCATCTGTTTGCTGCGAATAGCGCTTTTGATCTGCGGATTGCCGTCGTATTGTTTGGCCTCGTCTTTAACCTCTTGCTTGGACATTTTAAGACTTTTTTCATATTGATATTTCTGGTAAGCAAAGTCGGCCAGCGCCATTACTAACAAAACCACACCGACCTTGGCGCTTAATTCCAAGAACAACATCCCCAACAAATTAATCTGCTCTGCAACCGAAAGGTAAGCGTAATTATTGATTTCTCCTAAATACTTGTCAATAACCAGATAGCCCACCAGCCCTACAATCAATATTTTGAGATTCCCTTTAATCAGTTCAACCAATGCGTTCAGAGAGAACATGTTTTTAATGCCCTTAAATGGATTCATTTTGCTGAAATCTGGCTTCATCGCTTTAGATGCCAATAGCGGGCCCACCTGCACAAAATTAATTACTACTCCTGCAATCATAATGCTGATTAACACCGGTAGAGTGACAAAAGCAAACACTTTGAGAACCATAAAGCTTAAATAAGGGATTGTTTGCGTATTCAACTCTAAGGTTGAGGCATCCTGATAAATCGTAGTTAAAAAATCAGCTAACTGATTGCCATAAGCTTCCAGGGTCAACTTTAAAGAAAAAATACCGGTAATTAGCACAACTACAGAATTCAATTCCGTACTTTTCGCCACCCTACCTTTTTCGCGGGCCTCTTCCCGGCGCCTTGGGGTAGGTTGTTCAGTCCTTTCCTGTGCAGTATCTGCCATCGCTTAAATTCCTCTTATTATCTGGCCTACCATTCCCTGCATCTGATCGATGATGTAAGCAAACAAGCCCTGAAAAATGTTAAGTGAAACAATCAGCAAAAAAATGCCAAAGGCAATTTTCAACGGTAAACTGACAAAAAAGATATTCATTTGCGGCATGACACGAGCCATAAAAGAGATTGCCACATCAAAAAGTAAAATAAAAACCATGACCGGGGCAGCAAACCGAATTGCTAAATCGAACATCATTTTTCCGGTTTCAATAACGGCCTGACCAGCGGCAGCATGAAAAACGGCCGTACTGGGTTTGATTATCTTAAAATTGAAGAATAAGGTTTCTACTAAAAAATAATGGCTGTTCGTAATAATGAAAAACATCAAAACAACCATTACCCAAAAATTACCAACGATGGGCATATTTTCCTGGCTGGTTGGATCAATTACATTCATAATGGCCAGGCCTAATTGAAATCCTACATAGGTTCCGGCGATCATAATGGCTTCAAAAATGATTTGTGCGCCGTAGCCCACCATCAGGCCAACCAACACTTCACGTAAAACATCTAAAACTAACTGCAGCCAGTGCACGGGCATGTAGGTCATTTGCTGACTCAATAACGGTGTGATGATTAGTGTAAGAATAAAAGCCAACAACACGCGCACCCGCACGTTAATGGCGCCAAAAGAGAACAAGGGCATGGTCACCAGCATGGCTGAAATGCGACTGAAGACCAACAAATAGAGCGGTGTTAACTGGCTTATTTTATCAATAAAGGTAAACATTTTATTGAGTTACCAACACCATATAGTTGAACATTTCCACGGTAAAGTCCATCATTAAATTTAAAATCCAGGGCATGAGTAAAAAGACCACCAGAAACATAATGACAATTTTAGGGACGAAGGTCAAGGTCATTTCATTAATTTGTGTGGCGGCCTGAAAAACTCCGATTAACAGGCCTACAATCATGCCTGCCCCAAGGATTGGTAGCATGATATAAAAGGCAGTTGTCAATGCCTGACGTGCGATGTAAAGTACAAAATCGGTCGTCATTTAAAATCCTCTCACTAAAGATTCAACCAATAAATACCAGCCATCAACCAGCACAAACAATAAAATTTTAAAAGGCATTGAAATCATGATTGGCGGTAACATCATCATGCCCATGGATAATAAGACGCTACCTACCACAATGTCGATTAACAACATGGGCAGGTAAAGTAAAAAACCAATTTTAAAAGCCGTGGTTAATTCACTAATAATGAAGGCCGGTATCAAAGTACTTAGTTCCACTTCTGCCGGACTTTTGGGTTTTGGGCCCCCTTTTAAATTAATGAACAACTGCAGGTCTTTTTCTTTGGTTTGTTTTAACATGAATTTTTTTAATGGCTCGGAAGCCCGTTTGAACATTTCGGGCTGACTAATCTCTTTATTTAAGTACGGTTGCAGTGCATTATTATTGATTTGCGTAATTACCGGTTTCATGATGAAAAAGGTCAAAAAAAGCGCCAGTCCAACCAGTATTTGATTAGACGGTACGGTTTGTGTGGAAAGACTTTGTCTTAAAAAATGAAAAACCACAATCAGACGCGTAAAAGAGGTCATCATGATAATGATCGAAGGCGCCAGACTAAGCACCGTGATCATGATTAAAATTTGAATAGTCGGCACCAGCGCATTGGGATCATCGCTTTGTTCCAAACCGATGGAAACTTTTGGTAAAGCGGATTGGGCATTTGCCAGCGCCGGTAAAACTAAAATGACTAATAAAATGCTTATGAAAAGGTTTCTTCTTTTCATCTTAATCCATCTTTTTATTTCTTCGTCTCTGTAAATGACAAATTCCGTGCCAATGGAAAAGATTGAAAAGAATTTGAACTTGTCAATTAAAAAACATTGAAAAATCAAGGGAAAGAAGGAAATTTTCAAAATTTGCTTTCCTCATCAGGGATGGACAAGTGCGGAAAAAAAATTACCTTGCGGAAAATTTTTCCTTAATCTGTTAGGTAAAAGGAAGTGGGTTACTTGTGGCAGACTCTCAAATATTATATGTAAAAGAAAATCTCTCGCAGAACTCGCAGAGCTGCGCAGATTTTTTTATTTTTTTTGAATTAATTTTTCTGTGTCCTTCTGCGTGTTTCCGCGCGATCTGCGTGAAAAAATATCTCTCGCAGAACTCGCAGAATTTCGCAGATTAGTTTTTAAAGTAACAC
>JAGHBR010000287.1 GCA_021160885.1 Caldisericaceae bacterium | reverse complement strand
GGTAAGCAGTAAATTAATTACCATTCCCAAAGTTCATGTTAAATTCTTTTATCCGTCTGAACTTGCAGAAAAAGTAAATCCTTTAATTAAGATAGATGAACAGGTACGCGGAAGAAATTTACAACCAATTTTTAATCCAACCCGTAGATTTCATATAAAGAATAAAAATCTTTATCCGCTAATGATATTGAAAACGCCGATTTCAATCACTTTATTGGAAGGTGAAGTATTAGAAGGCTTAATAACAGATTTTACCATGTATGAAATTTTTCTGGAACTGTCTCCAGGTGTTGAAATTGTTGTTTTGCGTCATGCCATCTTTAATGCGCTGGATAAAGAGACCAATCGTAGTCTGCTGAAAAAATTCCAGGACACGGCAAAAGATTGGAAAAAAACGCCTTTGTGGGTGGAAGACGGAACGGAGGAATAAGATGAAATTGATGAAATCTTTTCTGCTGTTAGTATTAGTTGGCTCAGTTTTAATTGCCGGGGACTGGCACAAGGAAACCTGGAATGCTTTTTGCGGATCAGCTTTTGTAGATAATGCATCTTACCGTGTGTTACAACGTATTTGTGATGAGGCTGGTGGACGTTTAGTTGGTTCGCTTCAAAATGAAAAAGCGCTGGCTATTTTGATTGAAGAGCTGCAAAAATTAGGAATAAAGCCCAAAAAAGAGTCTTTTACTATGCCTGGCTGGGTGCGGGGAAATGATGAGGTAGTGTTAATTGAACCAACAGAACGTAAGTTTAAAGCTATTGCGCTTGGCTATGTGGATCGAACGCCAACTTTCAGCGCATCTTTAGTTAATGGGCATGCCGGGCAGAAAGAGATGCTCGATTCAATTAACATTAAAGGAAAGATTGTTTTAATCACTGCGGAAAAGCCCAAACGTGGGAAGAGACCGTTACGTTCTGAGGTAATTCGTTTTGCTGCAGCCCGGGAAGCAAAAGCGGTTTTGTTTGTCAATAATAAAGTTGGCGGTTTGGTCCTGGCCGGTACTTCAAGCTTTCAGGGTGAACCGGCGCCCATTCCCGGTTTCAGTATCACACTGGAAGAAGGAAAATGGCTGGAACGCTTGCTGGCAGAGGGAAAAAACGTCCGCTTGCGTATAAAGACTGAATCGTTTTGTAAGCAGGTCAATACGTCAAATGTAGTGGTTACGTTGGGCGGTAAGGTGAAAGAGAAAATTGTGCTCGGTGCTCATTTTGATAGCTGGGATTTGGGGCAGGGGAGTATTGACAATGGAATCGGCAGCGCTATTTTATTTGAGGTGGTACGATTGTTCAAACAGATTCATCCGGAAAATTATTTTACATTAGAGTTCGTCTGGTTTAATGGTGAAGAACTGGGTTTGTGGGGGTCAAAAAAATACATGGAAGCTCATGGAGAGGAGCCAATTGTGGCCATGATCAATATGGACATGACTGGCCGGCCCACAGGATTTAATGCTATGGGCTTTGATGGATTTGTTCCGTTTCTGGAAGGGTTGAAAAACCAATTAATTGGTTTTGACCTGGAACGGGGGGTGATTAACCGACCGTGGACCAATAGTGACCACATGCCGTTCATGATGAAGGGAATCCCTAACTTTTCACTCACCGCACATCTTGATAAAGAACAGGTAAGTTACTATCACAGCCTGGGCGATACTTTTGACAAAGTGCGCGCTGATTATCTTTCACAAGCTGCGGCGATTGTCTCTATTTTAACACTTGAACTATCAAATCGTCCGGACCTGCCTTACAAACGACTTTCGAAAGAGCAAACAGCTCAAATGTTAAAAAAATATCATCTGGATGATATTTTAAAACGCGAAAAGGAGTGGTCGTTTAAATAACAACACTGTGGCGGTTTGCTGCCGACAAAAACCTTTAAAAAGGTTCTAAACCGCGGCCTTTTAAATTTAAAAAAAATAGCACTAAATGTCATTCTTTCCCACCTCAGGCCTGAGAGAATATTCAAAAAGTAAAAGCGACAAAGCTTCTTTATTGACCTTGCCCTTGCCCCCGCCTGCTCAGGATGCCAGAATTCTCAAATTTTAAAGCAATCTGGTTTTTAATCCCGTAATTAAATTTGATTTTCATTAAAATTTAATTATCATAAATAAATTGATTTGTGTCTATTTGTGAACAATAATTGACTTTAAATTAAGATTGCAACTTTTTCCGGACGAAAATATTTAAAATAATGGAACAAATAAGCTGGATGCTTTATCAATGAAAAACTTTATATGGTTATTCGTCATAATATTCATCGTATTGCTTGATTTTCAGGCCATTTTTAATTCCAACTGGAATAATGTCTTAGAACGGCAGCTGATCATTGAAAAGTTAGATAAGTTGTACCAGCAAAAAGATTTCTACGCCTATTACGATTCTCTGCAAAATTTTTTATTAAAACATGAACCTCAAATTCCGAATGATCTGAAATTTAAATTTGCCTACGCCTCTTTACAAAACGGTCGCTATCAAAAGGCCCAAAAACTCTTTAAAGAGTTACAAGAAGACCAATTCTTACCAGTTCACAGCACCTATTTTTTAATTAAAAGCATCTGGCCGGTCGATACGGCCGCTGCCGTTCAGATGGCTTTGCAGTTCGTCACAAAAAATGCAAAAAAGCCGTTGGCCGATTCGCTTTTAATTCGCTTGGCCGAACATTTTTTCCAGAAAAAAGAATTTTCAAAGGCACAAAAGTATTTTCAACTGGCCATCGACCGCAAAGTTGATAGAGAGAGGCAGGTTGAGTTTAAGAAAAAAATTGCGGATTGTCTGTGGCAGGAAGGGAAGCAAACAGCGGCTTTAAAAGCATATCTGCAAATCATAAAAAAATATCCGTCCCATGAAGTAACCGAACAATTGGTGGATGAACTGGAGAAAAAATCGCCGCAATGGTATCAAGAAAACTTTTTAGAGATTTATCCGGTACTGAGTAGCCAGCGCCGTTTTGGGGAGCTTCGATTAAAGCTGGAAAAGTTTATTCGCAAAACTAGGGATGAAAAGCAAAAAGAAGAAGCACGATTCGCTCTGTTGAAAAGCTATTATGCGCAGGGAAAATATTCCACCGCCTTGTATGGTTTTAAATCGCTATTAAAAAGTTTAACCAACAAATCCCTGGAACCTAAGATTCGCCTTTATCTGGCTCGTGCCTACCTTGCCCTGGGCAGAGTCAATCAGAGTATTGATGCTTATATTGACTACGCCAACCGTTACCCGCGCAGGCGTCTGGCAGCTGAGGTTATCTGGAAGGTGGCCTTGTTAAGGGAACGGCGGGCTGAATTTGAAAAGGCTATAAAACTTTACCAACGTTTATTTAAACGCTGGCCACGATCGCATTTTGCTCAGGAAGCGCGTTTTCGTTACGGTTACGCTTTACTAAAGCTGGGTAAAATTGAACAGGCTGAACGTGTGTTTAATAAAATTCGCTTTAGTCGCACTAAAGATCGTTTTAAAGACCGGGCCGCTTATTGGGTGAGTATTATCCGCGAAATGAAAAACGACACATTAACCGCCAGCCGCATCCGGCGCGACCTGGCGCAGAATATGTGGGATGATTATTACACCTTAAAAAGCTATCTGCTGGAAAAAGAGTATGTGGATTCCACCAATTCTCTAATCAAGGCTTTCAAGAATATCCGAAATCCCCTTAAATATTACGGCAAAGGATTTCAGAAGCACATCGACCATTTTGAGCGTGTTTTTTTGCTGAATGACGTGCTTGGGCGCTCTTACGCTCTGGCCGAGCTTTCGACTTTGAAGATTGACCGCCGTGAAATCCAGGAATGGATTGCCCTGGCCGAAACGTACAAACGGTTGAAGGAATATGGCCGCGCTTACCGACTTTATGATCAAATCAACCAACGTTTTTACCGGAATCTCTCTTATAGTGAAAAATTATTCATCCTGCGCGAGCGATTTCCTTATTATTATGACCAGATTGTAGATCGTTACTGTAAACGCTACCAGTTGGAAAAAGAGCTTGTTCTGGGATTGATTAAACAGGAAAGCGCTTTTGATCATCGGGCAAAGTCCTATGCCAACGCCTATGGTCTGATGCAGTTGATTCCGGCTACGGCCAGAGATATGGCCTTTTTGGCCGGTTCGCGATTGAAAAGTAATCATCAATTATTTGATCCAGAATTCAATATTCATCTGGGCACACTCTATTTAAAACAGCTCAAAAGACAGTTTAAAGGCGATAAAGCCAAAATGTTGGCGGCTTACAACGCCGGACCACATCGTGTAAAACGCTGGGAAAAATTAGCCTTTTCAGATCAGACAGACGGCTTTATTGAAAATATCGAATTTGAACAAACACGCACTTACGTAAAACACGTTCTTAAAAATTACTGGGCCTACAAATTACTTTACAACGACTTTCAAATTGATCGGCAAAAAATGCTGGCCGCTTTCTGAAAGAAGAGTGTAAACCCAAGGAAGTCACAGATAAACCAAATATTAGCAGCCACCCCACATTAAAACAGTGTTGAATTTTGAATTTTGAATGTTGAATGTT
>JAGHBR010000329.1 GCA_021160885.1 Caldisericaceae bacterium | reverse complement strand
TTAATTCTTCAGATTTTAGCACCGAGATGCCATTGCCCTTTTGCCACTCATCATTGTAAACTGTCTGAATATTCATCCCAAAATGGTTGTTGCTCACCAAAAAATCCTGCAAAACACGAGCCTGGTAGCCAACTACGATGACGAATTCTTCAACACCAGCCGTGGTTAAATTTTGCAGAATGTATTCCAAAATCGTTTTTTCGCCGATTTTAATTAAAGTCTTTGGTTTATGATTCATTAAACGACTGCCGCGTCCTGCAGCAACGATTACTGCCTTCATCTATTTCCTTTCATTTTTTCCTTCCGGCACCCCTGATTTTTTCGATTCAGGAGCAAAAATTAGCCCGGTACTTTCAAAGTTTATTGATTTTCAAAACAAGCGTCTGGCACCGTCACTTGTTACTCGTTACTCATCACTTGCCTTCTAATGTTTTTCCTTCAATGATGAAATGAATAATTTATTCAACCAAAAACCTTAGCTGAAACATTTGACTACCGTTTACTCCTCTGGTGGCACATTCTCGTGTCCCCCTTCGAAGTACAATTCCTCCATCTTTTTCACGAAGCGTTCGGTAGCTTTGCCATCCAGTTTGTAAAACAGATCATCCCGATAAACGGCCGCTTTTTCTTTCATTTCATCAGTCGGATTCAGGGTCTGTTCAATGGCCTGGTAAATTTGTTTTCCATTCTGGATATGCACAAAGGCGCCTTTTAAAAATTCCCGGTTGTCAATCTCCAACAACGGTTCGCCATCGGAATGCTTTAAATTGTCACAGGGCAAATCGTACACAATACCAAATTTGCCAAGTGCCAGAAAATCGAACACCGTGCTTGATGCTTCACTGATAATGGTATCGGCCGCCGCGTAGTAAGGCACAATGTTGTATTCTTCAAAAGGCAGCAACACAGCGTGGCTGTATTTCTTAACGCGTTTTTCAAAGATGCGGTGCTGTTTGTGTGGCGCATACTTGCCCATCCAACTGTACGGATGCAATTTAACAATCAAATTAAAATCTTTGGTTTGTTCAAAAATATCATCCTTTAAATCGTACATGGAAGTCGGTTTGTAAGTGGGCGCGTAAAGCACAGTTTTCTTTTGAGGATCCAACCCCCAGCGCCTTAACAGACCTTCACGATCGTCAAATCGGCCCTGAAAATAAAAATCCAGTTTAGGGAGGCCCACCAGATGCACTTCATTTTTGCCCAGTGAAGGCGAACTCATTAACGAACGAACCCGATGTTGCCCTTCGACAAATATCTGATAACGATGATCCGGAAACTTTGCCAGATTGCGGTACAAAATATTTTTAATGCCAGTACCATGATTCAAAAAGCAAAGCAGCGTTTTCCCATAGTTATAAGCATCGCGTAAGGTATCGCCTGTTATTACAATGTCGAAGCCTTTTTTCTCTTTAGTAAAACGATAGCCCAATTTTTTCCATTCTTCAATAATCGGTTGCTGATAAGGTAAATCAATAAAAAAGAAATATCGTTTTTTCTCGGCATCCAGAGAAAAATAGACATCATATTTAGGGTCATTTATTAAATACTCAATGACCGGATCAAAAGCCGCTTTGTGGTAAGCATAACCAATTCGGAACAATAATTTAATTTTGTCCGCCATTTTCTATTTCACCTTAAATTTAACCATTAAAAGCTAAAGAAATTATTAGTATTTTATCAAGATTCCAAATAAAAATTGAATATTTAAATTAAACCATTGGTTTTTTCTAAAAAAATTCTTTGAATTACCATGTGGTTTGCCGGTTAATTTATTTCACGCGAAATTCGTAACATTTAATCAAATTAAGATTAGTGTCAATCTGTCGTGCCGAAACTTCAGGACAGAAAGGTTCGTGCAAATCGATAACCCAATATCAGCTTTGAACTGACCACCTTAAAATCTGAGTCCATTTGAGCAAACCAGCAGCCTAATCCTATTCAATCTGGATTAAAGGATTTACTTTTCGGATTAAAAACTGAGCCCAAATTTAAGAAGAGCATTTTTTTTATTTTGAAGGAAAAGTTTATTCTCAAATTAATCGTTTGTGGTTGAAACATTCAGTTAATTTTGTTAGTTTTGGCCTTATTTAAAAAAGGATTACCAATGGAACTTGTTTTTAATATAATTATTCTTTTGCTTAGCATTGCAGCCCTGTGGCTTGGCGCTGTCTGGATTGTGGAATCAGCCCCTCGCCTGGCTCAAAAACTGGGCATTTCTGATCTGGTTATCGGATTAACCGTGATTGCCTTTGGTACCTCCGCGCCAGAGTTTGCGGTAACCATCACGGCCGCTATTAAACATCAGGCCGATATTTCAGTTGGCAATATTGTAGGTTCTAACATTTTTAATCTAGGTTTTATTTTAGGCGGGGTGGCCCTTTTGCGAACTATCAAGACCACAAAGAAGATGGTCTTTCGTGAAGGCAGCTTGCTCTTAGGTATTTCCATTATTTTACTTTTTTTCTTAAGTGATTACGAAATCGCTCTTTGGGAGGGGCTCTTATTGATTGGCAGCCTGGTTGTTTACCTTATTTATCTATTTGTTCATAAAGAACCATTAGAAGAAGACATTAATCACGGGCCATACCGCTGGTATCATTCCTTGCAATTAGTGGGCGGACTGCTATTTGTTGTTGCGGGAGGCCATTTTCTGGTCGATTCGGCTTCAATTCTGGCCCGGGCTGCAGGATTATCGGACTGGGCAATTGCAGTAACAGTAGTGGCTGCCGGTACGTCTGCCCCGGAATTTGCCACTTCATTGATGGCAGCCATTAAAGGGCACCACGGCATTTCAGCCGGTAATTTAATTGGTTCCGATTTATTTAATATTATGGGCGTGCTGGGTCTGGCGGCCATCTTAAGGCCCTTACACGTTGATTCCAGTGCGCCTATGGATATTTTACTCTTAGTTGGACTGGTGCTGACAGTGGTCATCATGATGCGGACCGGCTGGAAAATTTCGCGCTGGGAGGGATTTTTGTTAATTGTGATTAATCTGGCCAGATGGATTTTTACACTGAAGCATTAGAGCTGCCAACTACATTAGAGACCAGTAATATAAAGGATGAATGAACGCTAACCTCAGGTTATTAAAATGCAAAGCCCGGTGTAAATAACCGGGCTTTTGTTTTTGTATTAATTGAAACCTTTGAAAAAAACAGGGATTCTCCGAATCTGTCCTTCCGCACTTGATGCGAAATCTAATAATTACAACAACTTAGAGATTCCACCTGCGCGGGAATGACATTTTCAAAGGTTTCTAATTATTAATTGCACCGTGGCATTTCTTGTATTTTTTCCCGCTGCCACAGGGGCATGGATCATTGGGGCCGATTTTTTCGCCAACCCTGATTGGTTGTTTTTTACCGGAGCGCTGTTTGCCAGCCTTTTGAATATCCGTTTCTTCACCAATAGGCGCAGAACTAAATCCAAGGCCATCAGCCGATTCATGGATCAATTGCATGCGTTGCGGTTGGCGTCTTCGAGCCTCAGCCCGATTGACAGGCTCTTCTACTAACTGGAATTTCCACAACCAGTGCAATGTTTCTTCATTGATGTCATGAATCAGTTTTTCGAACATCATAAAGGCTTCGCGTTTGTACTCAATAAGGGGATCTTTTTGACCGTAGGCCCTCAGGTGAATCCCCTCTTTTAGCATGTCCATATCGTAAAGGTGGTCTTTCCATTTTTCATCAATGACCCGCAAAATAAAGTAGCGCTCCAACACAGACATACGTTCACGGCCAATGCGTTGTTCTTTCAATTCGTAAATGCGCAAAGCCTGATCGCGAATGTATTGATGCAGTTTTTCGTAATCATAATCATCCAAATTTTCCCGAACCTGGAATAATGAAATATTCAGCACATTGCCCACTTCTCTTTCCAGCGATTCCAGGTCCCATTCTTCCGGATGACTTTTGAGCGGTGCGTAAAGGTCTAATTTGTGTTCAATAAATTCATCCAGAATGGCTTCCACTTCTTCGCGTATGTCTTCCTGAAAAAGAGCCACCCGTCGACGATCGTAAATAATTTCGCGCTGTTGATTCATAACATCGTCATATTCCAACAGCCGCTTACGAATGGCAAAATTTTGAGTTTCTACTTTTTTCTGGGCTTTTTCAATGGAACGGCTAATCATGGGATGGGTGATTACTTCCCCTTCTTCCACCCCCAGTCGATCCATAATGCGGGCAACGCGCTCACTGCCAAACAAACGCATTAAATCATCTTCTAAACTCAGGAAGAAAATACTGCTACCAGGGTCGCCCTGACGACCGGCACGACCGCGCAACTGGCGGTCAATCCGCCGTGACTCATGCCTTTCCGTACCGATGATGGCCAATCCGCCAACTTCACGCACGCCTTCACCCAACTTAATGTCGGTTCCACGCCCGGCCATGTTTGTTGCAATGGTTACAGCACGTGGTTCTCCGGCGTGCGCGATAATCTCGGCTTCTCGCGCATGGTGTTTGGCATTTAAAACATTGTGAGGAATGCCCCGGCGTTTGAGCATCCGGCTTAAAATTTCTGAAACTTCAACAGTAGTTGTACCAACTAATATCGGTCTTCCCTTTTCACGTTCTTCAATAATTTTCTCAATAACAGCATTGTATTTTTCGCGTTTGCTGCGGTAAACCACATCTTCATAATCTTTACGAATAACAGGTTTGTTGGTAGGAATAACCACTACATCCAATTTGTAAATTTCCCAGAACTCTGCCGCTTCGGTTTCTGCGGTACCAGTCATGCCGGCCAATTTATCGTACATGCGGAAATAATTTTGCAGCGTAATTGTGGCCAGGGTTTGTGTCTCTTTTTCGATTTGTACATTTTCTTTTGCTTCAATGGCCTGGTGTAAGCCGTCACTGTACCTACGCCCATGTAAAATACGACCAGTGAATTCATCAACGATCTGAACCTTACCATCCTGAACAACGTATTCCTGATCCTTTTCATAAAGTGTATAAGCACGCAATAGTTGAGAAATATTCTGTAATTTTTCGCTGCGTTCAGAATAAAGATTATGCACTTCTTCTTTACGGATAACCTTTTCTTCATAAGAAAGGCTTTCATCACTTTCTATTTTGGCAATCTCTTCACCTAAATCCGGTAAAATGAACATATCCGGATCAGCCGGATTCAACTCTGTCCGGCCTTTTTCGGTCAAATCAATAATATGATTTTTTTCATCAATCACATAATACAAATCGCCAAAATAAGTCTCATCCGAAACTTTGTTCTGTCCTTTATCTCTGTAATAATCGTTTTCTACCTGCTGGACTAAAGTTTTTACACCTTTTTCATGATACAGTTTAAGCAATCGTTTATGTTTAGGAGCTCCACGTTCAGCGATAAACAACTTAACACCAGCTTCCCGCTCTTTACCTTGCCTCAGTAACTCTTCCGCTTCCATAATCATGCGGTTAACCAACCTGTTCTGGCTGGCTACTAACCGTTCCACATAAGGTTTCATCTCACGATATCTTTGAGCTGTGGTATCACCACTTACCGGCCCGCTAATGATCAATGGTGTACGTGCTTCATCAATTAAAACACTATCTACTTCATCCACTATGGCATAATGATGACCACGGATTTGCACAATTTCATCGGGCGATGAGGCCATATTATCGCGCAAATAGTCAAAGCCAAATTCATTATTGGTTCCGTAAGTAATGTCGCAATTGTAAGCTTCACGACGCTGGCGGGCATCCATATTATTTAAGATAACGCCTACGGTTAAACCGAGGAACTTGTAAACCTCGCCCATCCATTCTGCGTCACGCTGCGCCAAATAGTCGTTCACAGTAACCAAATGAGCGCCCTTACCTTCAAGGGCATTTAAATACAAAGGCATGGTTGCTACCAGTGTTTTACCTTCACCGGTAGCCATTTCAGCAATTTTACCCTGATGGAGCACAATGGCGCCAATCAGCTGCACATCAAAAGGCACCATATCCCAGGTTATTTCGCGGCCCACTACCAGCCACTTTTTCCCTAACAATCGTTTACAGGCCTGCTTAACAACAGCGTAAGCTTCAGGCAGAATATCGTCTAAAGTCTCACCTTCTGACAAACGTTGTTTAAATTCTTCTGTTTTTTTCTGGATTTCTTCATCGCTTAATTTGTGGAATTGTTCATAATATTGATTGATTTGCTCAACAATAGGCCACAACTTTTTGACATCACGTTCGTGTTTTGTACCAAATATTTTTGTTATAAAATTTTGAATCATTTTCCCTTAATACCCCTTTAATAATCTTTCAGCTAAAAATGGCGGTAACCCACTTTTAATTATTTTTTCATAAGTTTTATTTACATCATATTTCAGACGCACATATTTAATCTGCCCTGCTTCAGGATCAAACAGGACAAAACTTAAGCGCGGATCACCGTCTCGCGGTTGTCCGACACTTCCTACATTAACGATATATTTTTGATTTGGTTCAATGGTAATATCATTTTTAAATGAAGTTTGTTGATTGAAGATCACAGGAACATGGGAATGCCCAACAAAGCAAATATTTTGCTTAAAGCTTTGCATTTCAATTAGTGCATCATTCATGGTTAAGATGTAGTACCAGTGTTCCGGGTTAGTAGGTGATGCATGTACCATAATAAAGCGGTCAGTTTGATACATAAATGGCAAACCGCGTAAGAATTCTTTATTTTCTTCACTTAACTGATTCATAGTCCAATAGGTAGCCATTTTTGCAAAGTCATTAAAATATTCAATACGCGCCAACCCGATGGCAGCATAGTCATGATTGCCCATCAGCACTACTTTGCACTGCTGTCGGACAATTTCCAGACATTCATTAGGATTGGGTCCATAGCCCACAATATCGCCCAGACAATATATTTCATTAATATTCTGGGCTTTAATATAATCAATTGCTTTGGTCAGAGCCTCCAAATTACCGTGAATATCAGAAATTACCGCTATAGCCATTATTTCCCATTCAGTTTTATCTTTGTGATTAATCCTCTGCCACTCTTCTTAATTAGATTTTTAGCCTTTAAATCTTTTAAAAGAGCATCTAATATACCGTTAATAAAACTCCCGCTCTTGGGTGTTCCAAATTTTTTACCTAATTCAATCATCTCATCAATAGTGACTTCCGGAGGAATTTCTTCAAAATAGAGGAATTCTGCCAAAGCCATTCTTAATAAAATCTTATCTACGACAGCAACGCGATCAAAGTCCCAGTTAATCAGTCTGGGTTTAATAAGGGCATCAAATTCATCTTTTTTCTCAATGCAATAAGATGCCAGTTGGCGGACATAATTTGTAACGCTCTTTTTATACTCTTCTTCTTCCGTCAGGAAATCCAGTTGTTCACTTAAAGGGATAGGATTAAATTCATGTGCGAACAAGACTTTAAAAGCAAGTTCCCGTTCTTTTCTTCTTGACATTTTCACTCGTATGTGTAAAATCCTTTTTTTGTTTTTCTACCTAAATGGCCAGCGGCCACCATCTTTTTTAACAACGGACAGGGGCGATATTTAGGGTCACCCAGTCCCTGATACAAAACATTCATAATGTGCAGGCAAACATCCAGACCAATGAAATCAGCCAGGGTCAAAGGTCCCATAGGATGATTCATACCCAATTTCATTACTGTGTCAATAGCCTCTTTATCCGCCACACCTTCCATCAGGCAGTAAATCGCCTCGTTAATCATGGGCATTAAAACACGATTACTTACAAACCCCGGATAATCGTTTACTTCAACCGGCGTTTTGTTTAAAGTTTTAGCGATTTCAAAAATCGTCTTAAACGTTTCCTCACTGGTTGCTAAACCGCGAATAATCTCGACAAGTTCCATTACCGGTACCGGATTCATAAAATGCATGCCAATCACTTTATCCGGCCGTTTTGTTACGGCAGCTAATTCTGTTATTGAAATCGAAGATGTATTGGAAGCCAGAATTGTTTTGGGTGCGCAGACTTCGTCTAATTTTTTAAAAATATTCTTTTTAATTTCATCGTTTTCAATAACGGCTTCTACAACTATTACAGCATCCGCAGCTTGTTCGATTTCTGTTTTGGGGGTGATTCTACCCAGAGTCGCTTTAAGCTGGTCTTCGCTGATACCCCTTTTTTTTAACTGTCGGTTAAGATTTTTCTCAATGGTCGTCAGGGCTCTGTCTAATATTTTTTGATCGATATCAATCAAAGTTACATCGTATTCAAATTGGGCAAAAACATGGGCAATCCCATTACCCATGGTGCCAGCTCCAATAACAGCAATTTTTTCCATTTTATTCCTCCTCACATTGACTTTATAACCAGGGTAGCGGCTTCACCACCACCAATGCACAACGAAGCCACACCACGTTTGGCGTTGCGCTGTTTCATGGCATAAAGCAGCGTAGTTAAAATTCTTGCACCACTGGCACCAATTGGATGCCCGATAGCCACGGCTCCACCATTTACATTCACTTTTTCTACAGGCAGCTTCAGTAATCGATTATTAACTATGGCAACCACTGCAAATGCTTCATTAATTTCAAAAAGATCGATATCATCAACAGTTAAGCCAGTTTTCTTTAAAGCGACTGTGATGGAATCCGCCGGCGCTGTTGGAAAATCTTCCGGCTTTTTGGCAAATGAAGCCTGCGAAATAATGCGCGCCATGGGCTGTAGATTCAATTCTTTGGCTTTCTCTAAAGACATTACGACCACTGCTGCGGCTCCGTCATTAATTTTGGAAGCATTTGCAGCCGTAATCGTGCCATCTTGTTTAAAAGCAGGTTTTAAATTTGGAATCTTTTCGAACTTTACTCTTCCAGGCTCTTCATCCATATCAACCACAATGGGCTCCCCTTTGCGTTGTGGGATTTCCACCGGTACAATTTCTTCCTTAAACAGACCATCTTCCTGGGCTTTCAAAGCCCGTTTGTAACTCATGACAGCAAATTCATCTTGTTCCTGGCGCGTGATATTGTAATTTTTAGCTGTAATTTCAGCGGCATTTCCCATGTGAAAATCATTGTACACATCCCACAACCCATCCTTGATCATGCCATCAATCAGTTGCCCATGCCCCATACGATAACCATAGCGCGCCTTAGGCACATAAAATGGGACCTGGCTCATATTTTCCATGCCACCAGCCACAATTACATCGGCATCGCCAACCATAATGGCCTGAGCGGCTAACATAACCGCTTTTAAACCGGAACCGCAAACTTTATTAATTGTCATGCATTGAACAGCGGTGCTGAGTCCTGCTCCCAGTGCAGCTTGCCTGGCAGGCGCCTGGCCTTCATTAGCGGTTAGCACATTTCCCATAATAACTTCATTCACCTGATCAAACGGTACTTTTGCTTTTTCCAGGGCGGCCTTGATGACAATACTTCCTAATTTTGTGGCCGGCAGATCTTTAAAAACCCCGCCGAAACTACCGACCGCAGTTCTGGCCGCACTAACAATAACAACTTCTTTTAACCGTGACATACCTTTACCCCATCTAATATAAAATAAAATAAGAATCTAACGATTTTATTTAAGTCATGCAAGAAGCAAAAGAATACTTATTTGTCTTTTGAATTCTGCTTTTCGTCGTAACGTTCATAAGCGTCAATAATATCTTTAACCAGGGGATGGCGAACCACATCGCGATTGGTTAATTTAATAAAGGCAATGCCATCAATTCCGGAAAGGACATAAAAACTGCTTACCAGACCAGAATCATTTTTTGAGGGTAGATCAATTTGCGTAATATCACCGGTTATTATACTTTTTGAATTAACGCCCAGGCGCGTTAAGAACATTTTCATTTGCATAAAGGTGGTGTTTTGTGCTTCATCTAGAATTACAAAAGCGTTGTTCAGGGTCCTTCCGCGCATGTAAGCCAGTGGTAAAATTTCTATGATTTGTTGATCAAGGAAACGTTTTAATAGATCGCGAGGAAGCATATCTTCCAGCGCATCGTAAAGCGGTTTTAGATAGGGATCGATTTTTTCTTTGTAATCGCCTGGTAAATAACCTAAACTCTCGCCAGCTTCAACGGCCGGTCTGGCCAGCACGATTTTTTTTACCAGGTTCTCTTTTAAATAAGACACAGCCAGGGCGACAGCCAGGTATGTTTTCCCTGTTCCGGCTGGCCCTACGGCAAAGACGATATCATTTTTTTCCAATGCTTTCATCATTTGCCACTGACCTTCGGTGCGGGGTTTAATAAAGCCAAGGAAAGTGGAGACCGCTTCGACCGTTTTATTTTTTACTGGGGTAACATCTGATTTCGATGGACCGCTCGTTGTTTGTAAAGACTGAGCAATTTTAATAGACGTTAATAAATCATCTTGAGTAAATATTTTGCGTTTTTTTGCAGCAGTTACTAAATCTTCCAAAACATGAAGGACTGTTTCTACCTCAGGTGCGGGGCCAAGTAATTTTATTGAATTACCACGGGCTAAAACACGCACCTGAAAATTTTCTTCCAACATTTTCAGATTTGCATCTTGTTGACCTGCAACAATTAACGGATCTACTGATTCTGGAATTTTGAAAACTTTTTCAATTACATCGGTCATTTTTCCCTCAAACAATAAAAAAAGGCTTCCGGAAAGATAATCTCCAGAAGCCTCGGCAAAACTATTTTAAAACTTGTTTAACGAGCAATTTTCAACACCTGGAATGGATAGATCAGATTAGGATCAGAGATAAATGCCTTGTTGGCTTCGTATAGTTTTTGCCATTTAAAAGAATCACCATAAACATTTGGATAACTGGCGATCTTAGATAAAAACTCACCTTTTTGTACCAGGTGTTCGTTCGGCCCAACTACACGAGGAATTGCCAGTACCTGATTCGGATAAATTAAATCCGGGTTTTTAATCTGATCTAAGTTAGAAGTGTAAATTCTCCACCAGGCCATTGGGTTACTATAAATGTCCTCTTTACCAGCGATCTTCCACAAATAATCGCCTTTCATTACAGTGTAAGTTGGTGGAACAGCTGTTTTGGCTTTTTCTTTTGCCTGTTCAATCAAGCTTTCAATTTCAGCAATCAATTTTTGCTGTTCAGTCATTGAAGAGAACGGATCCTTTTTCAGTTCTTCCAAACGAGCTTCAAATTCATTCAATTCATTAAATTTGCTGTAAATCTCTTCCGGAGAAAGATTAAGGAAAGCTCTCACCTCGTCGCGCAACTGTTCTAAATTACTTTTGTAGGCATTGTAAGCAGCATTATTAGATTCAGCAATCTGGAAAATTTCCTGCCAGGTTTGATCAATCTCAGCCTGAAGAGCATCATACTCTTTCTTTAATTGCTCAATTTTGGCTTCTTCTTCAGCAATGCCTTTTTTAGCAGCATCTAATCTTTGCTGCCATTCAGCCAGTAAGGCATTATATTGTTCCTGGGTCATCTCTTCATAATTGTAGGAATATTGGGCCAAAACGACATTGGCAAACACGAGCGACAGGAACAAACTTAAAATTACTGCTAATCTTATTTTCATAGCTATATTCTCCTCTTTGATTCTCAATTAAATTAGGTTATTCAGCAGGTTGTTGGAAATTTTGCACATTCTCTTTATCTTTTTTAAGTTTTTCCAATTCTGCCTTTTTTGCGGCAACTTTATTTTCCCATTCCTGTCTCTCAGCTTTTTTCTTTTGCAATGTTTCTTCTGCAGAAAGAGCAGCTGCTTTGGTTTCTTCTAATGTTTTGATTTGTTCTTCACTTGGTTTCCATTTACAGCTGGTTAGCGATAGCATTGCTACGCTTATTAGCGCTAACATAAAAATTCTTAACTTGTTCATACGACACGCCTCCTGGATTATATAATAACTTTAACTACTTTTAGTTAATCCGAAAGTAACAAAATTTATTATTTTTGTCAAGAATAAAAATAAAATTAAGCCAAAGTTTTTACTATTTTTATCTGATCTTGATATGTAATTCAGCCAATTGCTCTTCCGAAACTTCTGATGGAGCTCCATCCATCAAACTAAGGGCCGAGCTGGTTTTGGGAAAGGCGATCACATCACGAATGGATTCAGAACCGGTTAACAACATCACCAGCCGATCGAGGCCAAAGGCAATTCCGCCATGTGGTGGCGCCCCATATTCAAGGGCTTGCAGTAAAAAACCAAATTTTGCTTCTGCTTCTTGCTTACTGATTTTTAATACGTCGAACATTTTTTCCTGTAAATCACGACGATGAATACGGATGCTACCTCCTGCAATTTCGTTGCCGTTTACAACCAAATCGTAAGCTCTGGCAAGAGCTCTTTCCGGATGTGTTGTCAATAATTCTAATTGATCTGTTTTAGGGCTTGTGAACGGATGGTGTCGTGCAACATATCTATTTTGCTCTTCGTTCCATTCCAATAAGGGGAAATCAACAATCCAAACAAATTCGAATTTTGATTTATCCATTAAATCAAGCTCTTTGCCAAGCTCCAAACGTAATTGGCCTAATACTGAATAACTTTTTTCATAGGTATCGGCCACAATAAGAATCAGCGAATTATTTTTGAGGTTCAGCTCCTTTTTCAAATTTTCCTTTTCAGAATCTGTCAAAAACTTGGTCACACTCCCTTTAAATTCATCATCATTAAAAATCAGATAAGCTAAACCTTTTGCGCCAAAGTGTTTTGCTTTTTCTGTCAATTGATCAATTTTTTTACGTGAAAATTTATCGGCAGCTTCAACAACAATAGCAGCCACAATTCCTTTATTTTCAATTACCGATCTAAATACTTTAAACTCAGATTTTTCAAAGACATTATTAAGCGTGGCAATTGGCAGTCCAAATCGCAAATCCGGTTTATCATTTCCATAAGTTTCAAAGGCTTGCCGATAACCCATTTTTTTTATGGGCATCTGAACTTGGTAATCCAAAATTTCTTTGAACAATTTTTGAATAAGCCTGCTTGAAATATCAATCACATCATTTTCATCAACAAAAGACATTTCCACATCGATTTGCGTAAACTCGGGCTGCCGGTCCCGTCGCAAGTCTTCATCTCTAAAACACTTTACGATCTGAAAATAGCGATCAAATCCTGCTATCATCAGCAGCTGTTTGTAAGTTTGAGGAGATTGAGGAAGAGCGTAAAATCTGCCTGGAAAATTTCTACTGGGCACAAGGAAATCGCGGGCGCCCTCCGGCGTACTTTTCATTAAAAAGGGTGTTTCAATTTCAACAAAATTTTCATCGTAAAAGAAGTTTCTAACAATTTTGTAAACATTACTTCTGACGGTCAAATTTCTTTGTAACCTGGGCCGCCGAAGATCAAGGTAGCGAAATTTTAAACGGATGTCTTCACTTATTTCAATTTGATCGTTGATTTCAAAAGGTGTTGTTTTGGCCTTGTTCAGGATTTCCAATTTTTCAACATGAACTTCAATTTTACCAGATGCCATTCTGGGATTAATAGCTTCCGGAGGACGTGCGGCCACTTTTCCCTTTACTGCAATTACGTCTTCGCTGCGTAAGGCTTTAGCCATTTCGTAGGCTTCAGAATTGGTTTGAGGATTGAAGACGACTTGTGTCACCCCATAACGGTCACGTAAGTCGATGAAAATCAAACCGCCGTGGTCCCGCCACTTATTCACCCAGCCGTTTAGTACCACCTCTTTATTAAGAAAATCTTCATTCAGTTCACCACAAGTGAAAGTCCTTTTCATGGTTACTCCCAGTAAATTTTAATTCAGCTTATTGCAAAAAAATTGGGTTTAAATATATTGTAATTCCGCTAATTTCACAAATAAAAAAAAAGCCACCCTAAGGTGGCTTCCAAAATGAATTGCTAACTTATTTTATTTTGTAAAAATAAATTTTTGTCTAAAGATCGCCTTACCCTCCTTGGGATCAATTGGATCAAAACGCCAGCTTTTAATACGGCGTGTAATACAGCTTTCTGCCCGGCTATTCTTTAAGGTTGATTCAATGATCCGAACATTACTAACGCGTCCATTAGGTTCAATGGTAAACATAACTGTAACACTACCTTTAAGATTGGGATTAAGTTTAGCCGCCCTTTTATAACAGTCTTCAATAGCCGCCTGGTGTTTAGTAATTACAGCAGTGATGGCATCCGCAGATCTTGCAGTAGATTTGGAGGCCCGTCCGGTAACCCTACCCTTGGCAATTTTTAACGAAAAATCACCCTGGCGGCTTAAATCGTAAGAAGCTTCCTGCCCAATACCTCCTCCAATAATATCATCAATGCCTGCGCCTTTTTGGGCTTCTCCACTACCAATTTGTCTGGCTCCTGCCCGCGACCTGCGCTGTGCGGCGCTGGCCGTTTGTAAGGTCTGGGCACCGCTTAAAATTTGATCAATATCCTCAACACCACCGCTACCAAGACTTTCATCTAAAGCGCCTGCCTCGGCAACTCCGGCACCTTCGCCTTCGCCGGCAGTTAACAGTGCTAAAACGCCACCGCCCGCAACTTTAGAAGCGATTGCAGATCGCTGTTGTGCCCGTACTGCCTGACTTCGCGCTCTGCGGCTGGCTCTTTGTGATGCAGATTCGCCTCTTCCTTCGGCTCGTTTGCCTTTATCGCGTTGCGCCCGAACGTCAGGTGCCTCTTTTTTGGGTTGTTCGGGCGCCGTTTCCTCAATAGCTGCGCCTGTTCCTTCTTCTGATTTTGTTTCTACTTGCGGAGGTTGTTCTTCTGCGACCAGCTCAACCTGATAAATTTTACGTAAATATTGCTGTTTTATTGCCTCTTCAACTTTTTCTTTAGAAAATTCGATACTGGAAAGATAAATAATAGCCCCATAAACAACGGCAAAAGAGGCCAACAAAATAACGTAAAATCGTCGATCCAGCTCTTCGAAAAAGTTACGTTCGAATTCTTTGGGGAAACTGCGCAAAGCTAATTCCTTTCGTCCCCCTCCGGCGCTTATATTTCTATTTGATGCTTGCATAGGGCCACTCTTTTCTACTTTTAAGATTTACTCTTTTTAATGGTCAATAAACGCATTTTGTAGAATTCAGATTTACTACAAGTGTACATTACCTTTAAAAGCAAATCATAAGGAATCTCTTTATCTCCTTCAATAATAACCTCATGCGAAAATGGTTTACCTACTTCGCGCTCCAATTCTTTCTCTTTTTCTGCATATTTTTGTAGCTCCTCTGCCAACCGGGGGATCAACATGGCATTAGGTGGAATTTCATTATTATCCATTACGCCTTTATCGTTAACAAGAATTTTACTTTTTGCAATGCTAACCGTCAATTGTTTATTGGGTATGTTCCCCATTATGGAAGCGGGCAAATGCAATTCTTTTGAAGGAGTTACGATTGCTCCGGAAGTAGAAAATGTTTTCAATAAAAACAACAATATAATTGTCATCATGTCCATCATCGAGTTTAAATTAAGCGTGCCCTTTTCTCTGGGCATATGCCGCTTTATTTTTGAGGGTTGAAAAGCCATATCTTACTCACCCGTTTTTATAGTACTTTAGAAAAGTTTACTTCAGGGAACAATGGTTGTACTTTATTGTTTTCATCAACATAGGTTTGGATATTATCCATTACTTTGATAATTGTTTCATATTTAATGTTAGGTTCAGCAGCTAAAATAACTCTGTTTTCGTCAGCAAATCCCTGTCCGTTAATCTTCTTTTTTAATTCAATCAGTTTTTGACGCAGCATGGCAAAGTCGTATTCACCTTCCGGCGTCTTTTTGACGGTGGGGCCATTCCCCTGCTCATCCCTTAAAATACCAAACTCGTTACCAATTGTAATTCCCTGATCTGTAATTACTAACTTTAATCGTAGGAGTTTTTGTTTTTCTTTATCTTTTAAAAGATTTTCCTTACCTTGCTGATTTCCGATAGAAGTTTTGGTTGGCGGTAAGTTTATTTCAATCATATTTAGTTTTACAAATTCTGCACCGGCAATCAGCAGAGGAATTAATACGACCATTAAATTCATAACTGGTCGTATGTCCAACTCCATCTCAAGCTCTTCACCTTTTCGGCGCTTAGATGGTTCATATGCCATGAGTCATTACCTCAGTTTATTAATTAACGATTGCCTGTGATCAAATTAATTAGTTTAACCAAATGCTCATCCAATTCATCAATAATCTTATTCGTCCGGTTCGAAATGTAAGTGTAGGCAATAAGTGTCGGGACGGCCACCATCAAACCAAAGATGGTAGTATTCATTGCCGCAGCAATACCCTGGGCCAACAATCTCGATTTATCTTCTTCAGACACCGACTCACTACCTACAGCAGCAAACGAAATAATAAGACCATAAATCGTTCCCATTAATCCGGTTAATGTAGCAACATTTGCTAACATCGCCAGATAATTTGTTCTTGCCTTAAGCTTGGGTATTACTTCAAGGGTTCCTTCGTCAACTGCATTTTGAATTGCCCTGAAGTCTAACTGTTCTGATTCGTTGGCTCTTTTCAGACCACGCAATACAACAAACGGTAATGCTTTTTGTTTGCCCATTTCACATAATTCAATAGCGCGTTCAATATTGCCGCCTGCCACAAGTTTCCTAATCTCGGCCATAAATTTGTCTGCATTGACATTCGAACGTACCATAATAAAATAGAATCTCTCAATTATAATTGCCAGCGCAATAGCCCCAAACAGAGCAATGACCCACATGAAGACATAACCTTCACTTGAGGTTTTAAATGCATTTCCAAATTGAGCTAAGAACATGGAACTAAACCCTCCTTAAATTTATCTTAACGTTTTCATTAGTTTTTCTATGTCTATTCTTAAATATTCGGCAGATTCCTGCGGAGCCTTTAAATTTATTTTTTCATCTTCGCCAATCAGCTCTTTCTTAAAGGATCGATCTAATTTTATGTCATCAAATTCCGGTTTTATTCTCTTTGTAATTAATTGTACCTGAGGCGTTTCAATTTTGACCTTTATTTCTGTAGCCCCCAAATCAATAACCTGGGGCTGATTTGCAGGTTGTTGTTGAGGCTGTTGTTGTGCATAAAGCGAAAAAGTAAAGGCCAATACTATAAGTGGAAATAGTAATTTCATATTAGTATTCTCCCTTTATGGCAATTCTGTCTTTATTAAGCGTATTTATTCGTTTCAGAATTGCAGGATCAACAATGATATGTTCTTCAGTTGCTTTCTCTTCTGCTGCTTTCAAGATGTCAGCAGGCAATGTTTCAACATAGCCATACAATTTAACTCCGCCTGCTGTCAAATCCCTGTCTTCTACATCAATAGCCAAAACATTTTTCCCTTTTTTCAAATACAAACCAAAAGTGTAATAATCCAGCGTATCAATCACAGAATAGTCATTTTCCTCATCATCCAGCAAGTACTCGCCATTCAAGTAAATTCTAAAATCTTCATCTGCCGTAACATAAATATTCCCGGCAACAGGTTTACCATCTAAATAGAAAGTTTTTCTAAAGAATACCAGTGTATCTCCATTACTACTGGTTAATGAATCGGAAACTACCAGAGAATCTTGAATGCCATAATTCAAAGTGTCAAGATATTGTACTTTAATCCAGATCGCTTTAGGATTAACGTCTAACCTTTCGAATTGATTTTGATAGCTTTCCAGAACGGCCGGCTTGTTCCAATTAGAATCATCAAAGTCAATCAAATTCCATTGTTCTGGGTAATAGGTAGTCGTATAAACCCAGCTGCTGTCTGTTTGCAGCACCAATTTCTCTTTTTCAATATCTTTACTGTAGGCCAATGGATCAATCTTAATCAATTTAAAGATTAATTTATTAACCCAAATATTCTTAATCTGATAATCATCTTTCAGCTGATAAGCATGATCAAGGATTTCTTTTGAATAATTATTAAACTGTACATAGTAATTCTCAAAAAAACCAGCAGCATCATCATAATTATAGTTTTGTGTAGAATCAAATCTGATCCGGAAAAAGTCTGCCTTTTCCTGGGCAATTGCCGCATCTTCAGCCATTTTGTCGGTAATTTCAACTGCTAAACGAATCATATTATTTTTGGTTGTTTTGATTAAGTCGTTTTGAATTTTGTACTGAAGTGCCAGATCAAGTGTACCTTTGTATGTATTCATACTATTAAGTGATAATTCATGGCTAAAATCGATCATCTGATTGGCATTGTTATCCACAGCATAGTAATCTTCACCAAATTCATTGGTTGAGCCATATTCCTGTTCAATAAGCTTTAATAATTTTTCTATTTCTGTATCGTAATTAGCCAAAGCATAATAGGACAGCCTTTCATATTCTTCTGCCAATACGTTCGAAATTAACAAGATTTGTCTTCTGGATTCTTCTACATACTTATTCGAAAGCCCGAGCTGTTCAGATTCCTTAATATTTCGTAAATGGGCCTGAATAGATTTTTGCACCGCTGGTTTGGCAGCTTTGTCAAACAATTGAATCTTAAACAGAATTACCTCTAACGGTCGTTCAAAAGGTGACTTAACTTCTAAAGTATGATAGAGGCTAGAAGCTGTAATTTCTGCTTCTTTAAATAATAGTTCAGAAACTTTACTTTTTGCCTTTTCATGCCATTTAATGGCTAATTGACGTGCGGAATCAATTTCTGCAACGCGCATAACTAAAACATTAGTAGATGAATCTGCATTGGCTGCCACTCTGGTGGTATCCGGCTGCGTTAAGTCAATTCCTAATTTTTCAGCCAGGGCTGGAATCGCCTTGATTACCGTTTTGTATTCTTCTACCGCCCGGTCATACAGTTTGTATCCCTGCTCATTAATCTTTAACTGGGCTACAAATTTTTGGTCAGGATTGAGATTTGGATCGATTTCCTGCGAAATATATTTATCGGCAAATTCCTCAAAAGTTTTGGCAATGTTGAAGGTAGCTTCAAAACTTCGCGGAGAAGCATAAGCAATCACTTTTCGATATGTATTGTTTAACTCTTTCATTAAACTGGTTAATTTATCTAAATTAGCTTTAATATTTTGCGGTGGTTGTTTCAACTCTATGCTAAGAAAATCCTGATGTAATATTTCGGCCATTAAGTTAACAGCTTCGGCAGCCACGTAAGCGTTGGCATCCATTCCGGCTTTGGCCAATTGGTCACTTTTTTGGATTGCTTTTTTCAATTCAGCTTTAGCCTGCTCTGGCATGCCATTTTCAAAATAATATTTTCCTCTTTCATAAAAAGCAGTTACCGTTCGAGGATCATCAGGAAATTGGGCAGCGAATTCCTTATATATGCGATTTGCTTCACTCAAATTACCTAATTTCAGGAATAAGCTGGCATTTTGAAAAAACAAATCGGTAGCATATTGCAAATTGGGAAATTTTGCAATATAAGTATTATTTACTCGGATAGCATTCTCCCAGTCTTTCCCTTTTTGATAATAAATACTTGCATTGTAAAGCGCTGGCTCAGCATTGGGAGAATCAGTGTAATTATTGTAAATCCTTTCATACGTTTTGGCGGCTTCTACGTAATTTTCCATTTCCACAAAGTTCTTAGCCATATTTTCAAGAGCTAAAATGGCATATTTTGAATCAGGATATTCGGTTGCTAAAATATTAAAAGCCTCATTGGAACGTACCCAATCTTTGGCCTTTTGAAAGTTTAAACCGCTATTATAAAGTGCGGCTTCAACCAATTTGGTCTCTGCAGGCGCTTCCTGATAAACACGCAAAAATTCCAGGCCGGCGTTAAAAAAATCGCCCTGTTGTTCATAATATTCCGCATTTTTAAAGATGGCCTGGCCCATGCGTTTAAGAGCAAATTCTTTTTGTTCTTCCGGTAAGTTTTCCTCAGCTAAAATACGTCTGGCAATGGCTTCGCTATCTTTAAATCTGCCCAGTGCAAAATAGGAATCCATAATAGAGCGAAGAGCCAGGCTACGCTCAGCAGCGTTAGGAAAGCGTTTAACCAATGTTTGAAAATATACTTTAGCTTCAGCAAACATTTTATGGTTGTAAAAAATTCCTCCAGCTGCAGCTAAAAAATTGGGGGCGTAATCTCCATAAGGGAATAATCTCAAATAGTTGTTGTAAGCTTCAATAAGCATCGATTCCTCTGGAGAGAGCTCTTCTGGGATTAACTCCTGAGGATTGGCCAGATTTATTTTAGCTGTATCCCGCGCACCAAATTTCATCTCGACCAGTGTATCTGCAACAAAAACAGCATTTAATGCGGCTTGATGCTGATGTGTAGTTTCAAGGTAATCGTTACTTACCTTAATGTACTCTTCAAAAGCATCTTTAAAACGCTGTAAACGCGTGTCCAGCATATAGGCATAAGACCAGTTTACCTCGTAAGCATTGGAATCGGCCGGGAAATACTCCAAATACAGTTTACAATGATCAGCAAAAGTTTCATAAAGAGGCGTGGCATCTTCTTTATTAGTAAATTTTTCTTCAGCCTTTTGCAAGTCGATTACCAGGTTGGTTCTGAGTGCCGCCTCACTCAATTCATAAGCTTTGTTCAAATACTGGACTTTATTTAAATTATCTGACTTTTCTAACTTTTGGTACCATTCACTTTTCAGATTATATTTTTCAAACAATTCCTGACGTGCCAGGTAAGCCTCTTCGTCTTTGCCCATCTGATATAAAACATCAACGATATGTTGTTGAATTTCTGGTGCGCTAACATAAAAGGGATAAATCATTAACAATTTTTTAAAGGCATATATTGCTTTTTCAGGTTCATCTATTCTTTCGTACGTTTCGCCCATTGCCCTGAATATTTCCGGGCCGTATTCCCGATCGCCAATTTTTTCCAGTAACTCGGCCGCTTTATCAACACCATTTTTCACATAATTTTCATCTGTAAAACTAATTCCAATATACTGGACCGCCTCATGAAAAACTTCTGGATTGGAAATCTCGCCATTAGGATCATATTTACGTGCTGTTAAAATATCATCCGCAACGGCAAGAAAATAGGTTATTGCATCATTGTAATATTTGGGATCACGGGCGGCCAATTTGTAGTAACTCCAACCCAATTTGTAGAGGGCCTCGTCATAGCGTTTTGATTTTTTGTATCTTAAAACATTTTTGTATAACTGAATCGCTTTTTGTAATTCAATAATAATTTGTTCCTCTTCTGTTTTATCTTCGCGAGGAGCAAAATAGTATTCTGCTAAACGCATGTAAGCTTCCGGCGCAAACGGACTTTCCGGATATTTTTCAACTACTTCTCGATAAACTTTACGGCTCTCTTCCCCTTTGCCCATGCGTTCTAACAACCAACCTTTTGAATACAAAGCATCATCAGCATATTTGCTGGTAGGAAATTCCTCTAAAAGCCGGTCATAAAGAGCAATGGCTTTTGAATAATCAACTATTGGAAACTCCGGCGGGGTCGGTTCACTTTCAATTTTACCCTGATCGAACAAAGCTAATTGTCGTTCATATTCATTGAGTTTTTTATCATATTCATCTACTTCCTTTTCATAAGCCCGTTCAGCATCTTCAATATAATATTCAGCCAGTCTTACATAAACCACATCCCGGTTTTTTACTTTTTTGCCCTCTTCTTTCAGAAAATTCTCACCCCATTCAATTCCTTCAGAAAGATAATCTTCACCCTGAGTTTGAAGTTTCTGGGCTTTTGATTCGAAGTATTTCTTGATTTTAATCAAGTCTTCAAGCGTCATTTTATTAAAGAGCGTATCAACCGGAGAAAATTGTTCTTGCTGCGCCCATAGCGGTGCAACCACCAGGCAAATCAGTAGAAGTATGTTTTTTACTTTCATTGTCTTACATTCGACCTGTGTTTTAACCAACCTACGAAATGTGATTATTATTTCTTCTCATCCACTTTTGATTCCTGAGACTTTTGTGGCATTTCTGGTTCTTCTTCGTATTGAATTTCAGTATCGTGCGTATCGAAATAACTCTCTTCGAATTGTTTCATCAACTCTTCCCGTTTTCTAAGTCTTTCCTGTTGACGAACCTTACGTGTCATTACTACAATGGCATCGTTAATTTGACGAATTTTGTGCTCAACATTCTGCCTTCTTAATTGCAAGAATTTATTGATTGCTTCTATCTTTTTCTGCATTTCTTCAATTTGTTTAGTGGTCATTGTTTTGACATTGAACTTAACCGTGGTCAGGCCAAAAGCGCCAAAATCACTCCAGCGGTTTAAATTGATAGTACTTTGCATTAGATCTGAGGTGTAAGATTGCGTTTCAAGAAAATCTATTTTATTTAACAAATCCTGGAATCGTTCTTTGCTCAATTCTAAAGCCACTAATTTACGGTAATTCTTTTCTTTTTGCGCCTGATTAATCTGAATATCCAATTGGCTTAACCTTTTTATGATATCTTGCCTTTGTTGCCGCAATTCCTGACGCATTTTTAGGATTTCTTGATTTCGATACTCAATGACGCTTTCTTTTCTGGCAAGAGGGTGAATATCGAAATAATTAACACCGAGCACTTCAGGCGATCTTTCAATCCTAATATTATTCATTGCCTGATAGATTCTCAGTTCCATGCGCTCAATCTTTTTCAACAAGTCCTTTCGCTGCCTTTCTTTTGCTAATTCTTTTAATTTTTGTAACTCTTTTAACTGAGCCTGCAAACGCTCCATTTCGCTTTGAACAGCAAAGCCGTTCGAGCTTAAATCGAGGTACCGGAACCTTAGGTATGGTTTATACAACTTAGTTCGTAATTTATATGCCCTGGTAAATAATTCCGGCCTTTCTTTAGCCAGCCCTTTTTCCTCTATTTTTTTGGCCAAATCGATGTATTTTTCCAGAACACGGGTCTCTTCATTAATTTCATCGGATAATTCTTTTACATCCCTGGCCTCGAACACATATCTGTAATTCCTTAAAGCTTCGTCAACCTCATTTTGTTGCTGATGAATGTAGGCAAGCAGAGTTCTGGCTTCCAATAGATAATCGGAGCCGTAAAACGTATCGATTAACACTTCAAGGTATTGGCGTACCTGAGAAAAATCTTTTTGTTCAAAATCTGGTTTATTCATTTCTAATTTAAAATATGCCCAGGCATAACCTAATAGCACACGATCATATTGGGAAAAGGTTTGAGATATCAGGTCAAAAAAGTTGATAGCATTACGATAATTACCTAACTCATATTCGATAAAACCGAGTTTTAACAAAACTTTGTCATGAAAATCAGGTGTCAAATGATAATTAAAGGCCAGGTCTTTCAAAATCCTTTCCGCTTCTGCAAAGTTACCAACTCCAACATAAGCTTCGGACGATAAATAAAGGGCCTGTGGATAATAGGGGGAAGACTTTCCAATTCGATTTAGAAATCCGAGGGCAACATCATATTTATGGGCTTTTAAGGCAGCGGCAGCAGCCATAAAGGTAACTTCATCATAAACCTGGCTGCCCTGAACGCCAGTTAAGGTAAATTTATTGTAATAATCGATGACTTTGTCATAATTTTCAAATTCATTCTCGATCAATATCAGATATTTATAGGCCAATGGCACAAAACTTGAATTTGGATAATCGCGCAGCAATATTTCAAAATCTTTACTAGCTGCCGGATAACGTTCCAGCAAAAAATTGGAAAGACCTTTATAATAACGACAATCATCTAATTTTCCGATAAATGTATAGCGCTCTAAAATCTCACTAAAAGAACGTTCAGCCAGTTCATAAAGACCAAAGTTAAAGGCTTCTGCCGCTTGCCGCAACTCACGCTTAAACATCCTTTCCCGTTCAAGTGAGCTTCCTTCTTTTATTAATCTCTTTTTAATAATAAGAACATCAGTCCAGCGCAATTCATAATTAACTCGCTCCGTTAGCTCCCATTCTTTGTAAAAATCAAAAACAGTAATCTGGACATTTGCCGGGCTGGCTTTTTGATAATCCTCATATCCTAATGTAGCAAGCGATTTTTTTGTTAATTTTTGTTCAGTTTTTTGTAAATCCTGAGTAAATTCACGATCGCTTTCTATTTTGGCATTGGGATCCATTTTGATCATTTCTTCGGCAACATATAATAATTGGATTGCGTCTTCGATAGCCTTTTGCCGCTGAAAGTCAACTTTTCCCATGACAATCGTTTCATTAATGGTATTTTCAACGCGTTCTAAAAATTCATTCAATCTTGCCGAATTATAAGGTTTTAATCGTCTTTTAAGCGCTTTTACTTCAGCCAATCTTTGTTGAAGCAATTCAAAATAAGATTTTCGGTAATTTTTAATTCCAGAGACGCGCGCCTTAATTTCTTCATTCAACATACGGATTTGTTGTACCAAAAACCTTTCCTGCCCCAGTGAGCTGACACTTAATTTGGTGATTAGCTTATCGACATAATGCTTGAGTGCGGAACGATATAACATCTCTTCCTTGGAGTGAGGAATCGTTTGTTCCTGAGAAAAAAGATTTGCAGCGAATATAAGAATGAAAGCGCTAAACACGAGGATTTGGTTTTTACGTATCATAAGAAAACCTAACCTTAAATTCTGTATTAGCCTGACAGACTAAATTTACAATTATTTACGGCTCATGCAAGAAAAATAAAATTTTTCCAAATTAAATTTTACCATTTTTTATTTTTGGCTGCCGTATATAATCGAATTTAAATTAAAATTCTTTAATAGAAAAATTTACCTTAATTGAGCAATTTTTATTCGGTTTAGCGCTTTAGCTAAAGCAAGTTTAGCACGAGGAATGTCAATATCGGCGTGTTTGCTGCGGAGCCTCTGCTCAGCTCGTTGCTTGGCAGAAAGGGCGCGTTCAACATCTATCTCTTCGGCAAATTCTGCGCTTTCGGCCATTATTTTTAATGAATTGTCTTTAACTTCACAATAACCGCCATTTAATGCCATATAGCGAATTTTTCCATCTTTGTGTTCAAATTTTAAAGGGCCGATTTCCAGAAGAGAAACCAGACTTGCGTGATTTGGCAAAACCTGGAATAAACCATCAAATCCGGGGAGTGTGCAACTGCGCACCTCTCCCCGAAATACTTCACCAAATGGAGTCACTATTACAAGTTCAAATTCCGTTGCCATTAACAGTTTCCTTTTGTCTATTATTGTTGCTTCATTTTTTCATAGTTTTCAAGGACTTCGTCAATTGTTCCAACCATATAGAAAGCCTGTTCAGGAATATGATCATATTCCCCTTCAATCAGGCCTTTAAACCCCCGAATGGTTTCTTCAAGTGGAACATATCTTCCCTGAACACCGGTAAACTGTTCAGCAACAAAAAATGGTTGCGACAGGAACTTCTGAATTTTTCGCGCACGGGCCACGGTTAACTTATCTTCTTCGCTCAATTCATCCATACCCAAAATAGCAATAATGTCCTGCAAATCTTTGTATTTTTGTAAAATTTCCTGCACCGATTTGGCAACATAGTAATGTTCTTCGCCCACAATCCTTGGGTCCAAAATTCGCGAGGTGGAATCCAGAGGATCAACCGCCGGATAAATTCCCAACTCTGCAATCTGACGTGATAAAACAGTGGTCGCATCAAGGTGCGAGAAGGTAGTGGCAGGCGCAGGGTCAGTTAAGTCATCAGCAGGCACGTAAATAGCCTGAACCGAGGTGATCGATCCTTTTTTTGTAGAGGTGATTCGTTCCTGTAATTCGCCCATCTCAGTGGCCAGTGTTGGCTGATAACCTACTGCAGACGGCATGCGTCCTAACAGAGCGGAAACCTCAGAACCTGCCTGCGTAAAACGGAAAATATTATCAATAAATAAAAGAACGTCTTTACCTTCTTCATCACGGAAGTATTCGGCAATGGTTAAACCGGTTAAGCCCACACGCTGACGTGCGCCAGGAGGTTCGTTCATCTGACCAAACACCAGGGCTGTTTTAGCAAGTACGCCGGATTCCTTCATTTCCAACCAGAGATCGTTTCCTTCACGCGTTCTTTCACCTACGCCGGAAAAAACGGAGAATCCGCCGTGTTCTGTAGCAATATTTCGAATCAGCTCCATAATCAAAACCGTTTTCCCCACACCGGCTCCACCGAACAAGCCCGTTTTTCCCCCTTTGGAATAGGGCTCTAATAAATCAATAACCTTAATACCTGTTTCTAACACTTCTTCAGAAGTACTCAATTCTTCCATGGCAGGAGCCGGCCGATGAATCGGGTATCGCTTGGCGGTTGCAATTTCTCCTTGCTCATCGATAGGTTCACCGATCACGTTAATTAATCGACCTAAGGTTTCCGGACCGACTGGTACGGAAATGGGCTCACCTGTATCAATAACTTCCATATCCCTGGTTAAACCATCGGTGGAATCCATGGCAACCGAACGCACCATGTTTTCGCCAAGGTGCTGGTGTACTTCAGTAATCAGTGTACTACCATCTTGACGGGTAATTTTTAATGCATTGTAAATCTGCGGAAGTTCACCTTCCTTGAATTCAACGTCAATAACCGGGCCAATGATTTGTCGAATTCTACCTTTATTCATAACGTTTTCCTAAATTTGAATTTCGCTTATTTTTTTAACTTTCCTTCAACGCTTCTGCGCCACTTACAATCTCGGAAATTTCGGTTGTAATGGCAGCCTGACGCGACCTGTTGTAGAATATGGTTAATTGATGTACCATTTCTTCTGCATTATCGGTTGCATTTTCCATAGCCGTCATTCGCGCTCCCTGTTCCGCGGCATTACTTTCTAATAAAATGCGCCAGGTTTGAACACGTAAATGTCGAGGAATGACCTCATTCAATATGGTTTGTTTATCCGGTTCATATAAGAAATCGACCTGTTCCGGGCTCTTAACCAACTCTTCGTCCGGCACAAAAGGCAAGAACTGTTCCACAATCACATTTTGCTGCACAGCAGATTTAAATTCGTTGTAGATGAATTCCACTCGATCAAAATACTGATTTTGGTAAAGATTTAAAATAGTGTTTGTGATTTCAACAGCATCGTTAAAATTCAGATCATTAAAGAAATTAATTTTAGTTGTATTAATCGTTACCGGACGTCTCTTGAAGAATTCCAGCCCCTTACGCCCAACTAGGAAAAGCTCGACTTCTGTTTCAGGATATTCCTGCACACGTTCATATGCTCGCCGGATGATATTGTGGTTAAAAGCGCCGCACAAGCCCCGATCAGCCGTAACCACCACCAACAAAACTTTTTGAACGGGTCGTTTAACCATCAAAGGAATTTCAGCAGTGTAGCCGATTAAGGCGGTCAAATGCGCAATTAACTCCCGTAATTCGTATGAGTAAGGTCGAAAGGCTAAGATGTTTTCCTGGGCTTTACGCAATTTGGCCGCAGCTACCATTTTCATGGCTTTGGTAATTTGCTGCGTACTGCGAACACTGTCAATTCTTTTTCGAATTTCGCGCAGGTTGGCCATTATTATTCCTCAACCTTAAAATTAGCAATAAAAGTTTCCAGAACCTGATTCATCTTTTCACGCCATTCGTCGGTCAAAACTTTCTTTTCTGCCACTTCCGTTAACAGCTCAGGGTGTTTCATTTCCAGATATTCGATAAATTCGGCTTCGAATCGTTTTAAAACGCCGACCGGTAATTTATCGAGAAAGCCGTTAGTACCTGCATAAATAATAGCGATCTGCTTTTCAAACGATACCGGTTTGTATTGATCCTGTTTCAGAATTTCCACCAGACGCTCACCACGACGCAACTGCTGTTGAGTGGCTTCATCCAAATCGGAACCGAATTTGGCAAAAGCTTCCATTTCACGATATTGAGCCAGGTCCAGACGCAAACGACCGGCGACCTGCTTCATAGCTTTAATTTGCGCATTACCACCAACACGTGAAACCGAAATACCTACATTAATAGCCGGACGTACACCGGAATAGAAGAGTCCCGATTCCAGGAATATCTGGCCATCGGTAATCGAAATCACATTGGTCGGAATGTAAGCCGAAACATCGCCTGCCTGGGTTTCAATAATCGGCAAAGCAGTTAATGAACCGCCTCCTCGATCATCGCTCATTTTGGCAGCGCGTTCCAGCAAACGGGAATGCAGATAAAAAATGTCACCGGGGTAAGCTTCGCGGCCAGGCGGACGACGCAACAACAAGGAAACCTGACGATAGGCCCAGGCGTGTTTGGTAAGGTCATCATAAACCACCAGGGCATGCCGTCCGCTGTCACGGAAATATTCGCCAATTGTCGCGCCGGCGTAAGGTGCAATGTACTGCAACGGCGCCGGTTCACTTGCATTGGCAGCAACCACAATGGTATGTTCCATTGCGCCAAATTCTTCAAGTGTTTTAACCACTTTGGCAACTGTAGAAGCCTTCTGTCCAATTGCAACGTAAATACAGATAACGTCTTTTCCCTTTTGGTTGATGATGGTATCTACAGCAATAGCCGTTTTACCGGTTTGCCGGTCACCAATAATCAACTCACGTTGTCCCCGACCAATCGGAATCATTGAATCGATGGCTTTTAAACCAGTGGCCAGTGGTTCTTTTACCGGCTGGCGGTAAATAACGCCAGGCGCTTTACGCTCCAACCTCATGGAAGCAGTAGCTTCAATTTTGCCTTTACCATCTAAAGGCAGGCCAAGGGGATTAATAACCCGACCCACCATCTCATCCCCAACAGGCACTTCCATCACGCGACCGGTGCGCTTAACCTGATCGCCTTCCTTAATCAACGTGTCTTCGCCGAACAAAATGGCGCCGACATTATCTTCTTCGAGGTTAAGCACCATGCCCATCACTTCGTGAGGGAATTCGATCAGTTCGCCAGCCATCACATTCTTCAGACCATAAATGCGTGCAATTCCGTCCCCAACCTGAAGAACGGTGCCAACTTCATAAACGTCCGTTTCTTTTTGAAAATCTTGCAATTGTTTCTTTAAAATAGCAGATACTTCATCGGGTCTAACCGCATCACCCATTGTATTTCCTCACTTTTTAACGTTACCGAGCCATGAGTTTTTCACGCAATTTACTTAGCTGCAGACGAATGCTGTTATCAATTACAACATCCTGAACACGCACCACAAAGCCTCCTAAAATATCCGGCTTAATCTTGGTCGATAGCTGAACATTTTTGCCCAGCATATTTTCAAGATGTTGCTTGATGGCATTTACCTGTTTTTCTTCAAGCTCTACAGCGCTGATCAATTCACCTTCCACAATATTCCTGTGCTCTAACATCATCAGACGAAAATTTTCCAGAATTGCAGGTAAAATGCGCAGGCGTCTTTTTGAAGCCAATAATTGTAAAAAGTTGAATGTTACCTCGCTTACCTTTTTGCCAACAACCCCGGCAAGCATCTCAATCTTTTTATTCTCAGTAATCAATGGATTGGCCAAATATTGAGGCATTTCTTCGCTTTCAGTCAAAAGGTTTTCCAAAAAGACGAAATCCTGCTCAATTTTATCCAGCAAATCTTTTTCCAGCGCTAATTCAAAAATTGCTTTACTATATCTCTTGGCTACTCGGTTCAATGCTCTGGTTCCTTAAAATTTAATTTTTTGCTGACTTTGGTAAACCTTTAATATACTCGTCAACAATTGTTTTCTGTTTGTCCTTGTCTAAATTGTGCATGATGATCTTCTCGGCTGCATTCACGGCCAAATCAGCAATCTCAGACTTTAAGGAAGTAAGAGCATTTTCCTTTTCCTGCTCAATTTCCTTTTTAGCCATCTCAACAATCTTTTGCGATTCTTCTTTTGCCTGAGACAGCAGTTCCTGCCGCTTTTGCTCAGCCAATTCTCTACTTTCCTTTAATAGACGTTGTGCTTCACTTTCGGCCTCGGCCATCATTTTACGGTGTTGCTCCAACAGATGTTGAGCCTCTTCCCGCTGTTTTTGAGCCTGCTCCAAATCCTCGTGAATGGCTTTTTCGCGATTTTCAATTGTAGCCAAAATTGGTTTTAAGGCCACTTTGGACAGTACGGCCAACACAACCAGGAAAGTGATCCAGGTCCAGATCATCATCCCGGGATCTAAATTTAACATATTTCAATCCCCAATTATGGTTTGATACTTGCCAACAAAAAGCAAACAACCACACCAAACAAAGCAATACCTTCAATCATAGCTGCCGCAATGATCATCGTAATACGAATAGCGCCACCAGCTTCCGGTTGACGCGCTGTTCCATCCATAGCTGCTGCTGCAATTTTACCAATTCCAAAACCGGCGCCAAAGGTAACCAGACCAGCGCCCAAACCAGCCGCTAAATAAGCTAATGCATATGACCAAACACCCATTTGTAAAACCTCCTTAAATTATTGTTTCTTGTTTTCTATTTTAGTGTTCAGGATTTACACTCATTCCAATAAACAACGCCGAAAGCATTGTAAAAATATAAGCCTGAATTAAGGCCACCAACAATTCCAAAAAATAAACAAAAACGCCAAAACCTACGGAAACAGGCGAGACTAAAAATGTTTTAAACAAAATGATCAAACCCAAAAAAGCAAACAGTACAATGTGCCCGGCAATCATATTCGCAAAAAGACGAATAGTAAGCGCCACATGTTTGGAAATAATACCCATAATTTCCACTACAAACATGAGCGGCCATAAATACAGCGGCACACCATGCGGCACCAGGTTTTTGTAATAGCCAATGAGCCCTTGTTCTTTAATACCGAAATATTGAGTTGAAAACAGTGTTACAATAGCCAATGCCGCCGTTACATTCACATTGCCAGTAGCAGTGCTAAAAAGAGGTATCAGTCCCATCAAATTAGCAGTCAAAATGAAGAAGAAAAAGGTAACCAGAAGCGGCGTAAAGCGTTTGCCGTGCTCCTCGCCCATATTGGCGATGGCAATTTCATCGCGGATAAAAATGACAATCCACTCCAGCAGAGCGCCAAAGCCCACCGGGGCCAGCCCTTTGCGTTTGTAAGCTAAAGTAAAAAGAGAAATGACTATTAAACCAGCAATCCACAGCATAACCACGTGATTAGTAATGGATAAATCAATTTCCATCCCTAAAAAATGGATGGGATGAAAATGAGGCAGGTGTAAATGAATACCTGGTAAATGCCATTCATGGCTATTTTGAATATGGTGTTGAATCCACTCACTTAAATTTTCACCCTTTTGCGCGACAGTATCAGCCCCAGTAGTTGTTGCGCTCATCATGGACATAATTTATGATTCCTTCCTTAAGTGGCTATTAATCAACCAAATTT
>JAGHBR010000222.1 GCA_021160885.1 Caldisericaceae bacterium | reverse complement strand
GAATATAAAACTCCCACAAAAATGGCACTAAGAGGTATAAATTAAAATAAGAAGTTTCGCTAAATTTTTCAAGTTTTTCAGTCGGTTACAAATTCAAAGATTTTACTTCACTTTATGGCCGTTCGGCTAAACAAATCTGAGAGATATAATTTTTCAATAGAATGGCGTTAAAAACTCGCTTTCGATAATATCAATTTGCAGTTTCGTACTACAATTCAAACTTCTAACTTTTTACTTGAAGTCAATGTTTGACAAATTTTATTAAAAATTCTGTCATTTTTAATAAAACCTTCTTCGGCTTGCGCCTCGGCCACCTTTCCTGCCAAATTAAATTTTTACGCATTTCTCTGGCCAAATTGAACAGCATCAGATTATAAGGTACATGAAATCATGTTGTAACTTGTCAAGTCCTGAAATAGGTTTACAGAAAAAAAGCCGTTACCTTCTTTTTTTCAAAATCTGGAAACGGCTGTTTGAAATTTTCAAAAACAACAAATCTGTCTAATAATGCGCATTAAGTTTGTCGTTATTGACAGTTCTATTCAATGTTTAACAATTCAACATCAAATACCAGCATGGCCTTGGGAGGAATCACTGGTGGATAGCCGTGCTCGCCATAGGCCAACTGGTAAGGGATAAACAAACGGCGTTTACCGCCAACTTTCATGGTGCTTATGCCTTCGTCCCAGCCTGGGATAACCTGGCCCTGCCCTATAACAAACTTAAATGGCTTCTTTCTATCGATAGAACTATCGAACTTTTTACCATTCATCAGCCAACCTGTGTAATGAACTACCACCATCTGCCCGCTTTGTGGTTTTTCACCTTTACCCTCAACCAGATCCAGGTATTTTAAGCCACTGGAAGTCGTTTCTACATTTTTTGGAATATGGATTGGTTGTCCTTCCTTAATCGGAGCTACTTCTTTTTTCTTTGAACAAAATGTCAGGGCCAAAAAAGCTAAAAGTAAAAACAAAACATTGATTTTCATTTAACCTCCTGAGAATTAACATTGATTCTTTAAATTTTTTTCTACAAATTAGTCTCCAGAAAGATTAAATACAAATAAAAACAAGGCCTGCGGAGTCTAAAATGATCAGTTTCGAAGGAAAGAATGTTATTGTAACCGGCGGAAGTCGTGGCATTGGCGCGGCCATTGTACGCATGTTCAGCAAATTGGGCGCTGGTGTAGCCTTTAACTACAATAAAAATTTACATTCAGCAGAAAAACTCAGCGAAGAAATTAAAAAGTTCGGTGCCGAAGTTTTCTTTAACGAATGCGATGTGCGAGATTACCGGGAAGTTCAAAGTTTTGTGCGAAATGTGGCCGAAAAATTTGATCACATCGATATTCTGGTTAATAATGCCGGTATTTGGGAATATGGCCCGATTGATCAAATGTCGGTTGATAACTGGCGTAAAACCATGCAAACGAACTTAGACGGTGTTTTCCATTTCACTAAACTGGTTATTAAACACATGTTAAAACATGATATTAAAGGTCATATCATTAATATTTCGTCTACCGCCGGGCAGAGAGGTGAACCTTTTTATTCGCATTACGCGGCCAGCAAAGGGGCGCTGATCAGTTTTACCAAATCCTTAGCAGCGGAATTAGGGCCCAAAGGCATTCATGTTAACTGTGTTGCGCCTGGCTGGGTAAAGACCGATATGACGCAAAAAACCATGGAAGAACAGGAAAATGAAATAGCTAAAAACATTCCCTTGGGATTTGTTGGCACTGCCGACGACATCGCCGGACCAGTTATTTTCCTTGCTTCCAATTTGGCACGTTACATAAATGGTGAAGTTTTAAATGTAAACGGTGGCAACGTATTATGTGGCTAAGGAGGTTTTAAGATGACACGTGAGCAGGCTTTAAGTATTTTAAAAGAATATACGCAAAATGAAAGTTTGTTAAAGCACGCCTATGCTGTAGAAGCAGCCATGCGTGCCTATGCCCAAAAATTTGGTGAAGACGAGGAACTGTGGGGCGTTGTAGGCTTGCTGCACGACTTTGATTATGAAAAGTATCCGGATGAACATCCGATGAAAGGCAGCGAAATTCTTAAAGAAAAAGGTGTACCTGAGGAAATCCGTACCGCCATTTTAGGCCATGCTAATTTTTCCGGAGTACCTCGTGAAACGTTAATGGCCAAAACCCTTTACGCGGTTGATGAACTGTGTGGTTTTTTAGTAGCAGTTACTTTAGTACGTCCCAACAAATCCATTGGCGAAGTCAAAGTAAAATCGGTAAAGAAAAAATTAAAAGACAAAAGTTTTGCTGCCAAAGTAAATCGTGATGAAATAAGGGAAGGGGCTGAAGAATTAGGCGTACCATTTGAAGAACATGTAGAATTCGTTGTAAAAGCTTTAAGCAAGGTGGCACCTGAACTGGGATTAAATCCATAAAAAAAGCCCCCGAAGGGGCTTTTATATTCTCGCTGTCTATTTAATGTCGGGGCACATAGCGACCAGTATCATGCAAAACAGCAGCAATCTGGCTTTTAATGCTATTATCTTTTTCATAAGGATAGTGTAATTGCAAGTAACCCATATCAAAACGACTGTTAATCTTGTGCATCGCAACCAGAGATAAACGACGCATGCCAGGATTGTCCGATTTCAAAAACAGATCCATTAAATCATAACGTGCAGCATAAACATCAAGGCTATCGTAATAGCGAATCATATGCTGAATTGCAGAAGCACGGACACCGGTATTGGGTGACTTGACGGCCTTCACCAGTTGTTCGCTGAATTTAGCCCATTTGGCATTCGCTTTGTCACCGGCAAAACCAAAAGCAAAAAAACTCAGCAACAAAAGAGTGGACACAAACAAACGACGGTACTTAGAGTGTAACATAATAACCTCCTGAAGGTTAAATGATGAACTTAATTAAAGTTTACGGAAGGAATGACTCTTGGTTGCATTCTCTGCAAAAAAAATAAATTTATTGAATAAAAATACCATTTTAGTGGTAAGTGGCTTGCCGCGTAGCGGGACTTCGCTAATGATGCAAATTTTAAGACAAGCCGGCATTCCGCTGTTAGTTGACGATCAACGAACAGCGGATGAGAGCAATCCGCAAGGATATTTTGAATATCAGCCCGTAAAAAAAT
>JAGHBR010000242.1 GCA_021160885.1 Caldisericaceae bacterium | reverse complement strand
GGCTGTTTGGTTGCTCTCACCACTACCAGACAAAGTCCATGAAAGGCCTTACGGTGAGGAGCTTGATAGCTTTCAAGACTGATAGGGTTTCCATTCCCCACAGCAGCAATAGTCCCTTCACCTTCAATTTTAAAATTAACCAAATTATCAGCCAACGGACAGAGAGTACTATCTTTATCTATAATTCGAACGGTAACAAATGCAAGATCTTCTCCATCGGCTTGAATGATTTCTCGATCAGGAATGAGTTTAATTTGATATGGTTCGCCCGCAGTTTTAATTTCTGTTTGACAAACTATATTACCCTGTTGGTCATAACCAATGGCTTTTATTGATCCAGGCATATATCGAACATTTTCCCATTTAAAACGATATTCACCAGTTTTTTTCTCCTTTTTGCCCATCGATTTACCATTGACGAATAATTCAGCAAATTCACAATTAGTGTAACAAAAAACCGGTGTAATTTCCCCTTCTCTTCCCGGCCAGGTCCAGTGGGGTAGTAAATGAATCATCGGCCTTGTTGTCCACACGCTCTGGTACAAATAATAGCGGTCCTTTGGAAAGCCACACATATCCACAATTCCGAAGTAACTGCTGTGTGCCGGCCACATATTTTCATAAGGGTCCGGCTCTCCATGATAATCAAATCCTGACCAGACAAATTGGCCTGCTAACCAGGGAAAATCATCCTGCAATTTAAATTCCACATCAGGAAGCGTACCGAAGCCTGTATTCACTAAATCGTACGAGGTAATCTGTAGAGAAGGATGATAATATCCTGAGTAGACTCGTTTGACCGGAAAATGATATTCTCCCCTGCTACTTAACACTGCCGCAGCTTCGGTTACAAGTATTGGTTTATCAGGATAAGTTTCATGAATCTTTTCTAGCCGATCGTGCCAATAATTAAAACCGGGCACATCTAAAATATCCATCAATTCCCTATCCAGTTTAATGCTTAGATGGATACCGGATGATACTGGCCTTGTCGGATCCATTTCATGACAGATATCGGTCAGCATTTTTGCGCTTCTTTTGCCATCTTCCGTTCCTAATTCCGGAATTTCATTGCCAATACTCCATAAAATAATTGACGGATGATTGCGATCTCGTTTAAGCATGGCGCGCAGGTCTTTTTTAGCCCATTGGTCAAAAAAGATATTGTAAATCTTATTCACATTTTCTTCTTTTGGTTGGCGCCATTCATCAAAAGCTTCGTCCATTACAAGAATACCGAGTTTATCACATAACTCCAGTTGTTCAGGAGCTGGTGGATTGTGAGCCGTACGAATTGCGTTGGCTCCCATAGCTTTCATAATTTGCAATTGACGTTCAATTGCTCGATATGAAATGGCTGCTCCCAAAGGGCCTAAATCGTGATGTAAATTTACCCCTTTGATTTTTAAAGAACGACCGTTTAAGAAAAAACCTTTTTCTGGATCAAAATGGAATGTACGAATACCAAAGGGAGTCTCATAATCGTCAATCAGCTCATCATTAATCTTTACTCGACTGATAACTCTGTACAAATATGGATCGTCCACATCCCATCTGTGAGGTTTTTGAACTTTCAATTCTTGCACAAATTTATATTTGTCCTGAGCAGGGACTTTCCCCGGTATTTGATCTTTTGAAACGACTCGGCCTTTTTGGTCAACTATTAAAGTTTCCAGAATAATATCTTTATCTTGATCAGTCTGATTTTCAATTTCAGTTTCAACTTTCACAGTTGCTTCATTATCTGTTACAACTGGTGAAGTTACAAAAGTCCCCCAATGAGCTACATGAACCGGATTAGTGATTGTAAGCCATACATTACGGTAAATTCCCGAACCTGGATACCAGCGTGAGGAATGATCTTCATTCTCCACGCGCACTGCAATAACATTTTTTCCCTCAGGTTTCAAATATTTTGTGATATCAAAAGCGAAGGAAGTGTAACCATAGGCCCAGTGTCCCACAAAGTTTCCATTAACCCAGACTTTTGGGTTACGCATTACTCCATCAAATTCCAGCAGGACATTCTTGCCCCGGGCGTCAATTTCAAAAGTTTTCCGATACCAGCCTACTCCAGGATAAGGTAAAAATCCTCCTCCATAAAAAACATTTTTATCAAACGGCCCTTCTATCGCCCAATCGTGAGGTAAATTAATAATTCTCCAGCTTGAATCGTCATAATCAGTAGCCTGAGCATTATCCAACTCACCCTTATGAAACTTCCATTTCATATTGAGCTTTTTATGAATCCGGACGTTTTCTTTGGAGAATCGTTGACAATTGATCCCCCAAAAGGAGATCAAAATACCAATCATTAATAATTTCCAAGCGTTTAATTTCATTCTTATTTACTCCTTTTCTTTTAATGAGGCTTGGGCAAATCAAAAAATTTCCAATTCATTTCTTCGAAACTAACTCGAAATGGCAGGTAGCCTCCAATTTTAATAAACTCTGAATTGGAGGAAAAATTTTGTATTACTCCGTTAATGTGAGACATATAGTACATGAATCATTAATCAATTAAAACAACTTTGTCATTTAATCGGATATCAGCTGAGGAAGCTCCGATCATGATTTCAAATTCTCCAGGTTCAGCAATATATTCCATCTTATTATTGTAAAATTTAAAATCTTCTGAAGATAAGTGGAAAGTTATCCTTTTGGCTTCACCAACTTGCAAATGAATTTTCTTAAAGCGCTTCAATTCCTTGACTGGCCTTGTAATTGAGCTAACCAAATCATGGATATAGAGTTGCGTTATCTCATCGCCAGGATAATTTCCGACATTTTTCACAATAAAACTTATTTCGATCTCATCATGTACATTAAATTTCTTTTTATTTATTTTAAGGTTAGGATACTGGAATTTTGTGTAACTCAACCCATAGCCAAAAGGATAAAGAGCTTCATTTTTAAAAGCAAGATAATCATGAAAGGCGCTCGGTTTTTTGCTATAATAAAGCGGTATTTGGCCAACAGATCGAGGAAAAGTCAAAGTAAGCTTTCCACCGGGATTTACCTCTCCAAAAAGAACTTTTGCTATGACCAGCCCAGCTTGTTCGCCAGAATACCAGGTTTCCAGAATTGCATCAGCGCGCTGAGCGATTTCATTAATCGTTAACGGGCGACCATTAACTAAACAGACAACCGTTGGAATTTTCAAGTTTAAGATAGCTTTTACCAACTCATTCTGCTGACCAAATAAATCCAGATTGTGTCGATAACCAATAAATTCACCACAGGTCACTGGAGTGCTTCCCACGGCAAGAATGATCAAATCGCTCTTTCTGGCTACCTCGACTGCCTGTTCAATTTTTTGCCTGTTTTTAGCGGAATCACTCAGTGCAAAATCATCTACACCATCCAGCCAGTGTCCGCTCCCTTCGTGAATACGACATCCCTCGGCAAAACTAACCTTAACCTCTGTCCCCAGATAATTTTTAATTCCATCTAATATCGTAATACCATTCTCTGTATGTCGTGTTGAATATCCTCCATATTGAACAACATTGGCATGTGGCCCAATAACTGCAATGTGTTTAAATTTAGCTTTATTTAAAGGAAGAAGATGATTCTTATTTTTCAATAAAACGATTGATGATTCGGCAACTTTCCGAGCAAGCTCAACGTTTTCTTTTGAATGATTAATTTTTTCTGCTCGATCAGGATTAACAAAAGGATCATCAAATAAACCTAATCTAAATTTTATTTCCAAAATTCGTTTCACAGATTGGTCAAGCGCATGTTGAAGCGTGGTATCTGCCTCAATTGATTTCAGTAAATCGTAAAAACAATACGGATTATCTAATTCCATATCCACGCCTGCTAATAGGGCAATTTTCCCAGCTTCTTTATTATCTGAAGCGATATGATGAAAATTATTTAATTGTACAACACCTCCATAATCCGAAACAACAAATCCCTTAAAATGCCATTCATCTTTCAACACCCTTTTTAACAGCCAGGGATTGGCATGAGAAGGAATCCCATCAATTTCATTATAAGATGGCATTAAACTTAATGCTCCGGCTTCTGTAATAGCTGCCTTGAAAGGCTGAAGAACGACTTCTCTTAAAAAACGCTCGCCAAAAAATGCCGGAGACTTATTGAGCCCCCCTTCTGTCAGGCCATAGGCGGCAAAATGCTTTACAGTAGCGATGACATGATCTTTATCAATAAATGCACTACTACCCTGCAGTCCCTTAACAATGGCTACGGCAAAACGCGAGGTCAAATAAGGATCTTCACCATAGGATTCCTCGATTCTGCCCCAACGAGGATCACGGCAAACATCAAGCATTGGTGTATTGACCTGATGACTGCCTCGAGATCGTACTTCCTGAGCGATCCTTTTAAACACCTGATAAATTAAAGACGGATCCCAGGAGCAGGACATGGCAATAGCCTGTGGAAACACGGTGGACCCTCTGGCCCAAAGGCCATGTAAGGCTTCTTCATGAAAAATAACTGGAATACCGAAACGATTACTTTGGATGACAATCTGTTGAATTTTATTCGTTAGTTCCGCACTTTCTTTTGGTCCTTTATCAAATACCCAACTGGGTTTTCCTAATTGACCAATACCATAGGGTAAAACAGTCTTAATTTCATCGCTAAAACGAATATTTCCATCTTTGTCCAACATTTCCTGAGATAAATGGAAGCTAAAAGTCTGGCATAATTTTTCCTGCCAGGTCATTTGCTTAAACAGAATTTCTACTCTCTCCTCGATTGGAAGATTTGAATTTCTAAATTCAAAATTTTGAGCATGCAAACTAAAAGTAAACAACGCACATAGAGAAAAAAATAACCCAATTTCGTGAATTCTATTTATTACCATTTAATCATCTCTTTTTGAAGCTTTAGTTAATAAAGTAGGTCTGACCCACTACTCTTATCCTCTTTTTCAGAACCATGGTCGAATGAGCTGCTTTTCCCGGCTGTCCTCCACCTACCGAAATTTCAAGCTCACCAGGTTCAACCATCCACCGCATCTGATCATTAAGTACAGCCAACTGCCTGGAGCCTAATTCAAACTCAATTGTTCTTTTTTCATTTGGCTTTAGGTGTACTCTTTTGAACGCCTGCAAAGAGATAATTGGAACACGTACGGACGCATTTAAATGTTTAACATACACCTGTATAACTTCATCTCCTGCGACAGGGCCGGCATTCCAGACAT
>JAGHBR010000171.1 GCA_021160885.1 Caldisericaceae bacterium | reverse complement strand
GTGTATCACCAATCTATCTCATTTAATAGATTCAATTTCTTCAAGTAATACTTTAACAGCAGTTTCCAGTTGGCGGTCTTTAGGTCTGGCCACATCGCCGGGTAGGTCTTTGACAATAATATCGGGAATCGCGCCATTATTCTCCATATTCATCATATTGGCAATCACGTACCAGCCGCGGAATGGCACACGAAAACTTGAGCCGTCAATCAAGCGAATACTGCCGGTGCTGATGACTAATCCGCCAGTAGGCACGCCGATAAGCTTTCCCCGCTTCAAGGTTTTAATGGCGTGAGAAAAAATTTCAGCATTAGAATAAGAATACTCGTTGCATAACACCGTTATCGGTTTAGTCCAGGCGTAAAGTGGCCTGCGTGATTGCGGATAGCCCTGCCCGCCATCGCGAGGTATGGTGATGGCATGATTTTTAATCTCTAACATGTTAAGCAGATAATCCGCAATCCAGCCTCCCCCATTGTTTCGTACATCAATGATTAAGCCCTCTTTGTCATGCCCTTCGGCGTACAACTCCATCTCGAATTGTTCCAGACTGGAATTGCTCATGGCACGAATATGAATGTAGCCCAATTTATTGTTGGATAAACGGTGCACCAGAGCGCGTTTCTCTTCCCGCCAGCGGTCGTATTCCAGATTCATAAATTGCCCGTAATTAATAGGCTTAACCAGAACCTGTCTTTTTACCTCTGTGCTGGAAACATTGGTTTTTACCAGCAATTCAATGCGCTTGCCAACCGTGTTCTCAAGGGTTGCATAAAGATTATTTTGCGGGCCCACTACATGGCCATCAACTTCCAGCAAAATATCGCCTGGCTGTAAAGGATGTTCGATGGCGTCGCAGGGGCCTTCGGGAATGATTTCCTTTATTTTCAGACCAGGACCGGCGTATTCCTTTTCAAAACGAAGACCCAACATTCCGCTAACCAATAAGTTCTCAGCCCCGGGAGCGGATATTCCCAGATGGGAGGCATTTAATTCTCCAAGCATCATGCGTACAATATCATTGAAGTCTCTTAGCGACGGCGCATTGGAGGCCGCCTGTTTGTATTTCGCATAGATATTTTTCCAATTTACACCGTGAAAATTGGGATCGTAAAATCGCTCATTCAGCGTTCGCCAGGCTTCATTGAATTTTTGCATTTGCTCTCTGTACCGCTCAATGCGCAGTCGGACATTGAAAGCAAGCCCTTTTCCGTCTTCCCCTTCCGGATTCACCGAGAAAATTTGTCCGCCCTTTTTGAGAAAATAAATGCGTTTATTTTTAGCATGCCAGATTAAATTAGAAGGCGCCTGGCCGCCGGTTGTTAAAGATTTTAACTTACTGCCATCCCATTTAACCTTCCACAAATCGCTCTTCCCTGCTGTGTTTGTTTTAAAAACAATAAATTGCCCATCCGGCGACCAGGTAAATTCGGTTTCGCTTCCAGGCAATGAAGTCACGCGATGCAGCCGTTTGAACAATTTTTCCGGTTCATCGATTTTTACAACAACGTTTTTGGATTTTTTGTTTTTAGAAGATTTTTTCTTTGCGAAAAATTCTTCCCACTCTTCTTTTGTCTTCCTTTCGTCTTCTTTACGTAAAAAGACCATCCAGACATCGGTATTATTGGCAATTCTTCTTGAAATAAAAGCCAATCGACGTCCATCCGCCGACCATTGCGGTGCGTAATCGTTGTCCGGATGTTTTGAAATATTGTAGCGTTTTCCGCTTTCCAGATTATAAATGTAAACATCTTCATTGAACTCTTCATCTTCAACCGAATAAGCCAACCATTTTCCATCGGGTGACCAGGCAAAATCTGGCGTTGACCAGCCCTGTAAAATGGTCTGCTCTGCCCCACTGACCAGATCTTTAATAATTAAATCGCCTTTTCCTCTGACAAAGGCCAGCTTTTTGCCGTCCGGTGAAAATTGTGGCGAAAATTCATCTAATTGGGAATCCGTTAAACGTTCCATCTTAAAGCGCACAGCGCGTGTTAAATCACTATGTTCACTATCATCGCTGTACAACAGGTAAATATTTTTATTGCCGGCTCTATCCGAAACAAAAGCCAGCGTGTCGTTGGTCGGATGCCAGGCCACCTGTTCATCGCGCCAGGGAGAATGTGTCAATTGATTCAGAAAGCGGCCGTCTTTATTGATGACAAAGATTTCACCCCTGATAACAAAACTAACGGTTTTGCCATCTGCGCTCAGGCTTAATTCTGAGGCTTTGCCTGTGTATTTTTCATAATAGTAAGGATTGTCCACAAAATCCACTGGCAGCTTTAAATCGATTTTTTGAGTCTGTTTGGTAAGCAAATCGAAGGTGTAAAGGTCGAACTGGCGTTCAAAGGCAATTAAGTTTCCATTGGCGGAAATTTCCGGATAGCGGATGCCATCTTCTTTAAAAAAGGTAAGTTGCTGCTTTTGCGAGCCGTCAATAGCCATTTGCCAAAGGTTCATTGTTCCGTCTTTTTCACTGGCGTAATAAATTGTTTTACCATCAGCCGCCCAGATAGGAAACAGATCATTGCCTTCAAAATCGGTTAATTGGGTGTAGCGCTTTGTTTTAAAATCATACAAAAAGATGT
>JAGHBR010000026.1 GCA_021160885.1 Caldisericaceae bacterium | reverse complement strand
GAAAACATCAGCCATAATCCAGACTAGTTCCAATTGTGCTACAGTTCCTATGAGCACGTAAGCACCAAACGCAGCCCGATAAAGGATGACAATTGACTTTAAATCTGGATTTAACAATTGTTTGCGCACTTTCCAGTAAACCCAAATGTAAATCAAAATAAGAGCCGTACTCAGTAGTGTTTTTCCACTGCTTACATGTTGAACAATGTAAAAAGTCAGCAAAGTAACAATAATAAGCAAATAGGCAATAAATTTTCTGACACCGGGTCCAATTTCCGTTAAATATTCAAGCGCTTTTTCACCATAATAGCTCCAACCCAAAATGGTTGAATAGGCAAATAATACCAAACCGATGGAAACAATTAAACCTCCGTAATTGGCAGGTAGCCAGCTAACGGCAGGTAAGGTACTGGAAAAAGCGCTTGAAGTTAATTTAGCGCCTGTAACAAGCGGTTCGCTTGTCCAGAGTCCGGAAAGCAAAATTACCAAACCTGTCATTGTACAAATAACGAGCGTGTCAATAAAAGTTTGGGTCATAGAAACCAGAGCCTGAGTAACCGGATGTTTGGTCACCGCCGCAGCTGCCGCTATTGGAGAACTACCCAATCCGGATTCATTTGAAAACACACCACGACTCACTCCCCAGCGAATGGACAACATCACCGTAGCCCCCAAAAAGCCACCGGTGGCGGCATGACCTGTAAAAGCGCTTTTAAAGATTAAAGCAAACACGGCCGGTAGCTGATTTAGATGAATTAACAGGATTACTAAAGCGCTGCCAAAATAAAAAACAATCATAATCGGCACTAAAAAGCCAGTAACTTTACCGATGCTCTTAATTCCGCCAATAATCACCAGCACGGTTAATATCATTAATACCAAACCGGTGTAAGTATGGGGAATGTTAAAATTTAAATTCAGAGCTTCAGCCACCGAATTTGATTGCACCATGTTACCAATACCAAAAGCAGCCACCGTGGCAAAAATGGCAAACAGAATGCCCAACCAACGCAAATTTAATCCGTTTTGAATGTAATACATCGGCCCGCCACTCATGGTGCCATTTTCGTCAACCTTACGGTATTTTACGGCTAATACTGCCTCGCTGTATTTGGTGGCCATGCCAAATAACCCGGTAATCCACATCCAGAACAAGGCGCCCGGGCCGCCAACAGTAATGGCCGTAGCCACGCCGGCAATATTACCGGTGCCAACCGTAGCAGATAAAGCTGTCATCAAAGCCTGAAAATGGCTGATGTCGCCTTCAGCTTCACCTTCTTCCTTCCTCTTAATCAATCCCAGGTAGAGAGAATGGAACAACTGGCGAATCTGCAAACCTTTTAATAAAATGGTTAAATAGATTCCGGTGCCAACAAGCAAAACCAATAAAGGAACACCCCAAACATAATCACGGGCCTGGGTAAAAAATTGCAACAGTTGTTCAGCCATTAAAACTTCCTCCTGACGCATTCCTCTAAGTAATTCTTTCTTTCCAATCGTAAAGGATGGCTTCCAATACGCCTCCGGCCAGCGCAAAAGCCTCCACTGGTAGCCTGCGCGGGTCTGCCCCCTGGAGTCCTGTGGTCACTTCGGCCAGCGGCGTGTGAGGCTTAACCAAAGCCCCGGAGTTAATCAATCCACTAATTACACCATGGTAGGGTGATAAAATAGGAATCTCGTTTAATTTACCGATTTCTTCTCTCTCAAAAACGCGTTCACCGATCCCTTTACTGGCCACAAAAACGCCTTCTAACGGAGCTTCTATTTCCTGTGCCATGGGGCGCCTAAATTTTGAAAGGTTATTCTCTTTCCTTTCTTCTAAAAAAGGATATTGAACCTGTCCTAAAATTTTCCCCTGCCGTCCGATCCAGAAATCTACACCCGGTTCCGGTTTAACACCAATAACTTTTATCTCATCCGGCAGATGTGATTTTAAACGATTAAAAATCTCATCATCTAATTTAATTATGTACTGTGCTTCAATCAGCTGTCCACGTTTCAATTCATCAAGCAGAATAATTGGCACCTGTCGATTGGCCAAAGCAAAGGAAATAAAATCGGTTAGTTTAGGGGGAGTTGAAACGGCATCCTGTTGTAAAGCCAGGCTAAAAGTAATAGCGGGAACACCCTCAACTTGACCAGTTCCTGAAAAAATACAACGCGTAAAATTACGATGGTAATGAAGATCGACAGGTTTGTTGTGAACAATTAAAATGACTTTAAATCCTGATCTAAAAAGACGAACGGCAACGGCCGTGGCTTCATCTCCACTTCCTGTGACAAGAATGATTGGACATTTCATTAGATTTCCTTTATTTTAAAATCATTAATATCGCCAATAAAAATTTTGTCGTAGAGATCTGTTAAATTGCGTAAAATCCCCATGATCTTATTCTCATCAATCAGGGATTTAACCTGATTAACAAATAAAAATCGTTTGATGTTAGGGGAATGCTGAGAAAAAAATTCTTGTGGACAAAATCTTTGCGTAGTCTTGAGCCAATGTTTTGTTAATTCTTCCTGAAATTTTTCAGCTGCTTTAAAATCCGAAAGGAATTTTTCTAATGTTCTCTCCAGATTGGAAAAATTGAAAGATGAGATCATGCAGGCCTGTTTTTCTGCCATCACAGAATATAAATCGAATTTTTCTGCATTAGAAATGAGAAATATGAAGCGAACATTGAGATCCTCTAAATGCAGAATTTGGGACCATTTTTCTGAATCCAGGGGAAGTAGTTTTTCATGCTCAATGGCGCTGCAGAGGTAAAAAACAGGAGAACCCTCGGTTTGTAACTTTTGCCTTAATAAAGCAGGTTCAATATTTACCAGGATTTGGCCTTCAACAGGATATTTTAAAGGAACGTTAGAGAGAAAAAGTATATTTTGATCATGACTGGCCATTTCCCTACTCAAAAGGCTGGCCAATAATTCACTGGATTCATCTCCGCAGAAAAAAATCAAATTATTTTCTTCACTTTGAAGTTGATTGTAGAATATTGATTTCATTTTAATTCTGCTTGTGGCATGAGTGGCAAATTAAATTCTGATAATGTTTGATCAAAAGAAAAGATAATATCTACTTTCTTACGTTTTAATGTTTCTTTAATAAAAAAATGTCTCATGCGCAGTGAAGGATTAGAAGAACGTAGAAAATTATTAATGGCAGTTCTTCTGATCCGGCGGGAAATCCAATCCATGCGCAATTTAATGGTCAGTAAGGCTTCATCAACAATTTGATTAAACTTAGCGGCCAACTCTACGCCCTGAATTTGTTTCAGGGCATCTAAGGTTTCATCAATCACAATGTTATTGGTCACCAGTTTAGCATCACGTTCCAGTAGATATTCAAAATACGTTTTTGCTCTGAAATGGTCCGGATTGCTGGGATCAATGATGGCTAACCAGGCCGAGGTATCAATAAAAGTGGTCGTGATTTTCATTTATTTTCAAGCTCCTGCGCTAAGTCAATCAATTTAGAAAGAGGATTTTTAGCAATACGGATGCCCAATTTGCCTGTTTTAATACGCTTTACCGAAACCTCTAACCTATCGCCTTCGCGCAAATCCAGCTTAGATAAAATTTCAGCCGGAATTTCAATTTGATTGTTCTTTTTTACTTCTGCAATAAATGTTCCTGATAGCATTGTTACTCCGTTAAAAACCAGTTAATAAATTCCTTTTTTTCAAAAATCCCGTCTTCACAAATGACTTTGTAAATGGGATCAAAAGGAATTTTTTCATGGTATCTGTTAAATACATGAATATATTTATTTTTTGACTTGTACACTTCACTCACTTCAGCCGGATAAAATTTAATGGATCTTTCCTTCTCAAACAAAATTGTTTGTGTGTCTGCTAAAATATACACCGGAATATTCAAAAAATTAGCCGTTAAAGCCAGCGGGAGCGCTCCGGCACGGTGAATGAATCCTTCTTCATAGATTCGTTCAGGGCCCAAAAGCACCAAATTTACATCAGGCAAACAAATTCCCATTTGGCTATCTGGGATTATCGTTACACGAATCTTCTTACTGGCCAATCTTTCAGCAAATTCAACACCTTCACCAGGAGGATCCGTTTTTAAAACCAACACTTCAAAACGGCGCTTCTGCCTTTCCGCTTCCAAAAGCGCACGCAAAACCAGATAATCATAACTTAAAGTTAAAATACGATTACCGTGAGTAATCGCTCTGGCCGTGTACACCGAAATTTTCTGTGTGCTCTTCTCCAATTCTTCCAGAACCGCTTCAATTTTTTGGCGAATCATTTCCAGTATTTTAGCACTCTCTCTACCTGCCGTCAGGTTTCTTTTACAATGACTCAACACATTTTGCGTACTTCTGCGAATCAGGGCCTTATTGGGATTGGCCTTTATTAATTGCTTGGCCGTTTCGTGCATTTCTTCATAAAACAAATCACAATTAATCGCATCCGGACTGGAAACTTTTTCTAATCTGGAAACAAACTGTTCATAATAATTAAAAAGTAAACCATATGCATCAGGACATTTGGTTGAAGTTAGGCGACTTTGTTTCATACTCCAAGAACCTCATGAATCCAGTTTAAATAGGCTTTGTTTCCCTGTTCGATCGCCATGGAAATAATTTCTGGCACTTCGTAAGGATGCATTTCTTTGATTTTAACTTCCAGCTTAGAAAATAACTTCTTGTCTGTTTTTATTATTAACAAAACTTCGGAATCTTTTTGAATTTTTCCCTGCCAAAAATAAATTGAAGTTAAATTTGAGATTAAATTGCAGCAGGCCGCTAATTTTTCTTCAACCACTGTTTGGGCAATCTGCTCTGCTGTCTTTTGATCAGGAGTTGTGCAAAAAACAACAATTTCCATACCAACCATTTCCACCTTGAAGAAACATAGAAATCGCTAAAGATTACAAATTTCTGGTAATCGATGCAAGCCGTTTCTTAAATTAAACTGACTTTAATAGGTTCGGCCAAAAAGAGATTCACTAAAATTTTTTTACGAAAAATATGAGATTAACTTGTTATGCTTGAAAACTCACTATGATTTATTTCATTTTTAATCAGGAATAAATTAAATTTTTGACATTTTTTTAGGAATCAAGCGCAACACATAAATGGTTTTTCCAGAATATCTATTCAAAGACTTTAAGTAAAGTCACACCATGGGACGAAATGGTTGTTGTAAAAGCATTCTCAAATGTTCCCAAATTTTTTTGCCCCCAGAGATCACGTATTCTTAATTTTGACTTTAATTCTAAGTCCCGAAAAGGTAAAGTGTATGTCTGTGTTTGCTCACCCAGGTTAAAAATACCAATGGAATAATTGCCGTCTGCCAGTTTCTTTTAGTACACCTGAATTGAGTCGTTTTTAATGACCGGAATTGTCTGATAACCCAATGGATCCTGGTCAATGGCCAACACTTCGTCATTGCTGATCAGGTTTAGAGTAAAATCATCCAACTTTTCCAGATCGCAGCCTAAAAGTAGAGGCGCCGAGAGCAGGCACCAAAGGCTGACATGGGTATACTGTTCATCCGGCGTCAGGTGGGTGTAATGCAGGTTTTCGCCCCAGCCAATCCAGCCGATAACCAGCATATCCGGGTCATTCCAGTGGCCAGGCCCGGCGTAAGGCGCTGCCTGTTGTTGATTGAATCCAATTTCAGCCATGCGATCCCACTCATCCCAGATGTCGCCGGTGGTGAGCCACAGATTGCCGCCCACCTCGGCGCCCCATTGCCATACATTGCCTAAGCCATATTCACAAATTGAGTAAATAATGTCGCGATTAATCTTTTGCAAAGTCCGGTGCATTTTCTGGTATGGGATTTTCAATTCTTGTGGGTCATTGACATCTTCCATTAATTTTCGATAACTGCAGAGATCATATTTTAAGTAATCCACGCCCCAGCTGGCAAATATTTGAGCATCCTGTGATTCGTGCTGGTAATTGGCAGTGTATCCGCCGCAGGTCAGAGGCCCAGGTGATGAGTAAATACCAAACTTTAAGCCCAGAGCATGGATATCATCGCCCAATTTTTTCATATTCAGAAATTTTTCATTGGTACGGATTTCTCCATTTTGCTTTCTCTTTGGTTCCGTGGATTGGCCGTAGATTTCCCAGCCATCATCAATATTAACAAAGCTCCAGCCGTGATCTGCCAGTCCTTTCCACAAAAGCGCATGCCGCGGCGTAAACGCGTTCCTGAGTCACACTCAATCCCCAAACATTCTAGCTGTTCCAGCCCATGGGTGGGGTTAACGCGATCTGATCGCCACTAACAAATTTAATCGTTTTGGTATCTGAGCCTAAAGGATTGCTTACTGTTACTTTAACCGAATAGATGCCCGGCTTTTTAACGACGCCACTGACAATGCCCGTTAATTCATCTAATTGTAAGTCAGTCGGAAGCCTCTGTGCCCTGTATTGCATGGGACGCTTGTCCGTAGCAGCAATTCGGTACAGAAACTGTTTTCCCGGTTGTTGACCGTAAATCAGTGGACCGTTAATCTGAGGCTCTGGTTTAATAGACGGAGTCAGAATATAAGGAACACCTTCTGTAAATTTAAGTTGATCATTTCCCTGTTTAAAATTCAGCAGATAATAGATGTTGGTTGATTCTTCCTGTCTGGGGAGTTCGAAGGATAAGTTTACTTTGTTTTTTGGTTTCAGCAAAAGGTTGAAGGATTTTTCAAATAGCTACTGCCTGTCGATATTACTGCGGGCTTCAACTTCTAATGTTCCATCGATGGTGTATCTTCCCGATTTGTTTTTTAATTGAATCTCTTTTTGCAGTTTGTCGGCGGTTATTTTGAACCAACCTGCGTTGTTTTTAATCTCAACATAATCACTATACACACAAGCATGGCAATTTTCAATTCTCAGGAAAAGATGCCGCCGGCTCCTCCCCAATAGAAAACACGGATGGCTAAAACATTTTCCGCGTCCCATTTAATGCGGGCATCATCAAAAGCCAGGGCGTATCGCCGTTGTTTATTCCAGAAAGAATTTATCAGGTTCTTAAACGCGTCAGAAGGACTTGTGCCAGGTGGCATTGTTTTAAGATTCTCTCCGATTAAATACCAGTTTAAAAAGACCTGATCAAAGTCATCAATCTGGCCCAGGGAAAATATCAGACTGTCTTTCAAAACACTATGTTCTTTGAGAGCAGAAGGGATCAGCACTTTAATACGTTACCCGGCAAATCCATCGTAGTTTTCGAAGCCCTGCTTTTCCCAGGTCTTGTTGACGGCAATTATTTTCCATCTGGAATCATCAAAATCCGGCCGAGCAAAAGCCAAACTATCCTGATTGATGAACTTCCAACCCGAAACAAGTGGAATTTCTGTTTGAGCTGACTGTTTTTTAGAACAGGAGATGAATGAAAGGAAAGCAAGAAAGATGAATAAGGGAATGTAAAATCTCATTTGAAGCCCTTTTGTTTTGCAGTAAAAAGTGGGCTTTAATACTGGGGATCGTTTAAACAAAGCGGATGAACGTTGCTTAATCTAATAAACCGCATTGTAGAAAAGCCCTTTCACTAAAATTCTAAATCTGAGGCGAAACAATCCAGGCACATTAGAAAAGCGTTTTTAGCCCACTTTGTCAATAAAATAGCGATGAATGGTCACTGCATTGGTTAGCTCAGGATGAAAGGTGGCCACTAAAATACGTTCATTTCGTGCCATGACCACATCCTTACCATGATAACCTAAAGGTATAACATTTTGTCCCAGCTCCATGATTTTAGGCGCCCGAATAAAGACGCCTTCAAAATCGATATCTTTCCCGTTTAATTTAAGTTTTACTGTATCGATGAAAGAATCGACCTGGCGGCCGTATGCATTGCGTTTAATTTTAACGTCAATCAACTTCAGCGGGTCAGAAGGCAAATGTTCGCGATTGGTAGCCAGTACAATCAGGCCTGCACAGGTGCCCATAATGGCTTTGGTCTGGCCAAATTCAAGCAGCGGCTGACGCAACTCTAATTTTTCAATTAACAACAACATGGTGGTTGATTCACCACCAGGGATGATCAACTTGTCGCATTTTTTCAGATTTTCAAAGTCACGCACATAAAGCGCATGGTGTCCGCACTGTTCTATGGCCTGTTTGTGTTTTAGAAAATCGCCCTGTAAAGAAAGTACGCCAATTATCTGCTTCAATTACCAGCCTCTCTTGTTCAACTGTTCTTCTTCCGGAATCTGGCTCATTTCCAGTCCAGGCATGGCATCACCCAAGCCTTCACTGGCTTTGGCTACCATATCAGGATCATCATAGTGGGTTGTTGCTATTACAATGGCTTTGGCCCTAGCTTCAGGGTCTTCCGACTTAAAAATACCGGAACCGACAAAAACTGATTCAGCGCCTAACTGCATCATCAAAGCAGCATCAGCAGGTGTAGCAACACCTCCGGCTGAAAAATTGGGCACGGGTAATTTTCCGTTTTCCTTAATGTAAAGTACCAGTTCCAGTGGCGCTCCTAAATTCTTTGCGTAACTGGTGAGCTCATCATAACTCATGTTGGTAATGCGGCGGATTTCGCCCATTACAGAGCGCATATGACGTACAGCTTCTACAATAT
>JAGHBR010000394.1 GCA_021160885.1 Caldisericaceae bacterium | reverse complement strand
ATGCAAATGGAACCGCTGCCCATACCCACCTTAACCGCACGCGCACCGTGTTCAACTAAAAAATCAAAACCAGCCTCGGTAATGATGTTACCGCCCATCACCGGAATGTGCGGGTAATGCTCGCGCACCCATTCCAGTGTGCGCTGTTGAAAAACCGAGTGCCCATCCGAAGAATCAATGGCCAGAAAATCGACACCTGCTTCTACTAAAGCGGGTACACGTTCGGTGTAATCGTGCGTGTTGATGGCTGCGCTGGCAAAATAGCGCTTGTGCTCATCCAAAATTTCGTTGGGATTGTCCAGATGATTACGAATGTCTTTTCGGAAAACAAGATATAATAAACGATCTTTTTCATCCACTATGGGCAAAACCGATTGATGCGTTTCACGCAACAATGTGTTGGCTTCTTTAATGTTTTCAATGTTCACGCCAACGGTCAGGTCTTTGCGCGGCACCATGCGGTCTTTAACCTTTAAGTCGCCGTGCGGCTTCACATCGTAATCGTTTTTGGTGATGATGCCCAGCAGGTGCTTTTGCTCGTCCACCACCGGAAAGGTGTTGTAACCCCGTTGACGCGTCAATTCGTACAGCTCCCGAATCAGCATGTCCGGCGAAACCGTTTCTGGCGGCACAAAGCCCGCCTTGTACCGTTTGATTTTGCGAATCATTTCGGCTTGACTTTCGATGGGCTGCGAACAATAAATAAAGGCCGTGCCGCCCAACTTCGCCAACTCAATGGCCATTTCCACGCCAGAAACGGACTGCATGGCAGCCGCCACGACCGGGATGTTTAAATAATACTTTGAATCCTCTTCTTCCCAGTAGGCCATGGGAGTACGCAGCGAAATATTGTGAATAAGGGTTTCTTCGGTAGTCAGGCCAGGCAATAAGCGAAATTCCATTAATGTTCGTGATGGCTCATAATGAATTTTTTTTGGCATAAGCATTCCTGAATTTTGTACCTCTCGGTTGCCCGAATTATACAAAAATAATTGGAATTTTTAAAATAAAATTTTCAGGTTAAAATTTAATTGATATTGATTGAATATTTTGTTGATTGAATGATTAAATGGTAGTAACAGGTTATTGCTACAACTTCAACTTGTTGCTTGTATCTAAATAAACGTTCCTCGCACATCTCCACTTTCTAAAAAAAATAAGCTTCGGCTAGCTGTATTTTTAAATGCAGCATAATTGTTTCTGCCTCAATTCGTCTGGGAATCATCTTCCAGAAAAATTTCAGTATCCAGCACGGATTCATCATTAACAGATAAAAATTTGATGTCTGTCAGATAATTTTCAAACGACAAAAGTGGCTGGGGATGTTCCGTAGGCTGCAACATAAACGAACTGATCAGTTCATCCTATTTTACATCTCTCAAAACTTCAACCGTAATAGGATAAGTTTTTGACAGGATTTCTTCAAGAATACATCTAATCGGACAGCGCTAGTGAAGCAATCGATCTGGTCTGGTACCGGAAATGTTAATTATTACATCAGACCACATAAAATCGTATATTTTATTTATCATACTCGTGTTTCAACTGTTAGCGACATCTTTAAATTCCCCTGCTTTTTCCATCGTTGAAGACAAAGTTGGAGGCGTAAGCGTTAGTTGAATAGATGAATGGGCTGGTGAGCTTAAAACTGACTAAGGAAGCTCATTCAAAATTTAACGCTCAACACTCAACATTCAACATTCTTTGAGTGTAAGGTGAATTTAAGTGGTCAACAATTCTTGTTGCAACTTACTGCCTTGGTTTAATTGAACGGGAATATATTTGCAGGCCCCTGACGATCGTCTGACTCATTTATAAAATAGTCTTGCATTTCACCAAGAAAAATAGATGACAAAATCATCAATAATTCAGCGTAACCATAGTCATAATATCGGTCCAGAAATTCATCCAGAGGGTCAAACAAATCATCTTCAATTTCCAGGTTTAATACTTCATCTAGTCGATCAAAAATTTCATCAATTAAATCTTCCGTTAGAAAATTTTCCATCAATTTGCTTAAGAAATATTGAAATTCTATAAACTGCTGTTCATTAATCTGATTCAAGCCAGAGAAAAAAGCATTTGATGGAAACTGTATATTAAAATTTTCTGCTAAATATTCCTTAATAACCTGATTTCCTTCTTCCAACTGTTCCTTGGTAAAAATTCCCAGAATTATTTTTCCACTAATAAATAACTCAGCAACCTCTGCTAAAAAATCAGAACCATTCATCAATTCGTCCAAATATTCCAGCACTCCGGGGAATTCATCTTCGAGTTCAACAAAGGGATTACTCACATCTTTATCCATTTCATCAATGTCAAGCAGATTATCTTCCTTGTCCTTTCCTAATTCAGCTTGAAAGCTATCAATCAACTTTAAGCCAAAATTTACATTGCGATCCAGAAGCGCTGTAAACAGTCCGACCCAAAAATACTTTTTAAACGGTAACTCCATATCAACTACACGAAGAACAGGGATGGCTTTATCGACAAGTTCTTTGTTACCTTGTTCAACCGCACGTTCTATCAGGTTTTCCAAACGGTCACCAAATTCCTCGAAGAAAAAACTCGTTTCCAGTAAATCTTCAATAAACTGCAAAATTTCTGATTTTTTTTCGGAATCTTCCAAAGTCATTATTTCAAACACACTTGAAAGACCGAGTACATGACCGACCAACTGTGCCATTTCGATTGCTTTAAAATAAAATCCATCAAACTCGGGTTCATTTATCAACTGTTTGGTATCGGCTGCACTTTCAAGATAATCTTCTACATCCAATTTCTTTTTCTTCTTTTTAGCAGCCGGTTTCTTAATCGGTTCTGGTTTGTGTTTTAATTTTTCTGGCTTGTTGGTTTCGGCTGGTTCACCGAATAAATCTAACTGTTTGCCAGTTTGTCCTTTTGGGGGGGATTTTCTTTTTTTAGCCATGATAAAACATCCATTTAGTTAAAACTTTTATTTGACAATTTATTAATTTTTCCCCCATAATCCAAAATTAGTATCTTTGGTTTCGATTCTAATTCGTTTAAACAAAAAGGCAGGCTTTTAGCCTGCCTTTTTGTAAAGGATACGGATGTAAAATAAAATTACTTGGTCAGAATCATCTTTCTGCTTTGGTGGAAGTTGTCTGCCTGCAAGGTGTAAATATAAACGCCGGAAGCCCAGTCAAAACCGTTCAATTGTAAGCTATGGCTACCTGCCGGCATTCTTTGATCAAGTAAGGTTCCAACCAATTGCCCGGTTATTGTGTAAACTTTCAGTTTTACATCAGATGCCTTTGGCAGGTCGAAGCTGATGGTTGTGGTCGGGTTGAATGGGTTAGGGAAATTTTGTTTTAACGCGTAATCTGATGGGATAGATGCATCTGCAACAGATATGGCCGTTCCCGTGCCATGGATAGCTTCTGCATTATTGGCAGCCCATTCCATATCCTGATTGGTGTGGCAGGTCAAGCAGGTAAAATCTAAAGTTAAATAAGCATTCTGTTCATCATCAACTCTAACATATTTCCCATCATCTGTCAGGAATTTCCAGGTTGTATCCGGATTGATTCTGAAAATGTGACTACGAATGTCGCCTTTTGGTACCTGGCCATTTTTATAATCAATGGTAATGGCAACCGCCGACTTACCTGTAAATGGCATATGGCAACTAGTACATTTGAAATTTGTTTTAGCCGCAACTTTAATTTCAATGCTCGAATGACAGGTCTTACAGGTATTGTCTTCACCTTTAAAGCCACCAAACTCATATTTTGTGCTTTTGTGAGGTTCATGACATGTGCCACATTGAAATGCCTTATGAGGAGAAGCTAACAGGTCTTCATACTGTTCGTGATGTTTAATCAAACCTCCGCTGGCATCGATCTGAGTCACATCTCCGCGAATATGACAACTGCTGCAGTTTTCTTCTTTAGAATTTTTATCTTTGCTTGGTGCACTGGCATGTGCGCTACCCGGTCCATGACAGGCTTCGCAGGTAACACCCGGTTCGCTCCAGGTACCATAAATGCCGGGCAAATCATCCTGATGTGGCCCATTTTCATCAGTAGCCACCCAGCCGGTAGTGTGGCAGGAGCCACAGGTGTAAGGTTTGCGAGGCGCCTTATCTGCATCATAATCCGTCCAGTGGGCATCCAGACCCAACTCCGAATTAGCTAAATTCCACTGACGTTCCGTATCGCCGGTTAGAATATAACCTTCAGAATCTATAAAACGGGCTTTCCAGCCGTAACCACCAATTACGTAGGTAATGTCGTTCCAGGTAAAACCTGTTGGAGGATTAGGTATGCCAGCCGAAGTTCCTTCAGGATAAGTCGGTTCAGCCCCTTCGATCTTTTTTAATTTGTGCGGGTGTCCCGAATTAAACACATCGTCGTAAACCGTGCTGTGACAGGTTTTACATGTTGAGGAACCTACGTAATCCTGGGCTATTACAATTCCTAAAAAGGCGAATAAAATCGCTAAAGTCAAAACTACTTGTAGAAGACGCTTCATATGAGCTCCTTTCATATTGGTTCAAAACTAATTTGAATTCAATTTTAATTTACTAAATGAAAGCTGAAATTAAAGATCACATTTATGATTTTTTTTTCATTTTTTTGCCTTTACTGACCATTTTTTATT
>JAGHBR010000333.1 GCA_021160885.1 Caldisericaceae bacterium | reverse complement strand
GGGTTAATGCCATGCCTATGCCCCAGAGAGACTAAATTTAAAACTATTAATTTAAGAAGCATGGGCTTTCAATCGTTGAGGAAAATGATGTTAAACGGTTTTTTACGGAAACTTAATTGAATCTTATTACGTTTTTGTCTAAATTCGGCCAAAATAGCGGGGGCAAATTGAAAGTTAAGAAAGTTTTTGAAACCGTTTTTATTTACGGCGTTGCCTTATTTTTATTTCTCATTTTTGATTTACTTCTGAATCAATTTACTGATTCGGTGATTTTTACTTTTACCTTAACGATTTTCATTTTGTTGATTTTCCAACCTTATCTTATTCACTGGTTGAAAAAATTATTTTTACGTCGAAGCTACCTGCTGGCAACCAAAGCCCAGCGCTTGCTGGAAAAACTTAATTCCGATCTTAACAAAGCTACGTATTTTGATGAAGTAACCGGACTTTTGTTTAAAACGTTTGATGCTCTGTTTTTGGAGCAACCTTACATTTTTTACATTTTGGAAGATGACAAATATTATCCGGCCCATTACCACAATGTGTTTGATGAAGAATTATTGGCTTTTGATTTAAAAAGTGAATATCTGGCCGGTATTTCGCTCAATTCGCTGTTTGTTTCCCAGCTTAGTAAAACGAAATTGCCATCTGAATTTATTGAACAGGCAAAAAGAGCAGAGTTGGTGCATCTATTGCCTTTTCAGGGACATAACCAGATTTTTGCCATGTTATTGATCAACGCGCAAAAAATTCCGTTTTTGGGCGAGCGGGAGGCCTGGAAAATATTTGAAAAAATCCAGCGAAAAGCAGGATTAATTCTGGAAAATACCGCTTTAATTGTCGATTTAAAAAATCGTAATTACCAGGTACACAAATTGTTGGAAGTAGGCCAAAAAATACTGTCTTCCTTTGACATTAAACAGATTTTAGATTTTATTTTGCAAACTTTACGCAAAGTAGCCCATTATGATGCAGCAGCCATTTTTTTGTTTGATGAGCGTTCAGGAGAAATTAAAAATATCAACTACGATGGCTACCCAGCGCATGTCATTGAAAACCTTCATTTAAAAGTCGGTGAAGGTTCTATCGGTTGGGTTGTGCAGAATAAAACATTAGATGTGATTGATGATGTACGAAAAGCAGATCATTATTACTGCTTGAGGGATGCCACGCGATCACAATGCTCCATTCCTTTGATTTTTGATGATAAAGTGTTAGGTGTAATTTGCCTGGAAAGCGATCGCTTGTCTTATTTTAATCAGCAAATGGTTGAAATGCTGCAATTGTTTAGCCAAATGGCGGCTATTGCCATTCACAATGCCAACCAGTTCAAAATTTTATTGGAAAAGCAGGCCTTAGAACATGAATTAATTAATGCCAGTCAAATACAGAAGGCCTTGTTAGTACAGCGCTTTCCTCGCGTTGGTGGTTTGTCCATCAGTGCCGTTAATATTCCCAGTAAAATTGTAAGCGGCGATTTGTACGATGTCATTAAATACGATGAAACGACCGTTGGGCTGGCCATTGGCGATGTTTCCGGTAAAGGCGCGCCGGCCGCCATTACCATGGCGCTGGTGCTGGCTGGCTTAAGAAGTCAGCGTCAGTTTTTTATGACTACCTGCGATGTGATTTACCGGTTAAATAATTTGTTGTACGAAAGCAGCCTGGAAGGAAATTACGTTTCTTTTTTCTACGCATTGGTTTCTACACAAAAAAATTGCGTGATTTTTACTAACGCTGGCCACAATCCGCCGATTATTTTAAGAAAAGACGACCATGTAGAGCGAATGAAAGATGGCGGTATTGTGCTTGGATTTCAACCCAATATTAATTTTAAGCAAAAAGAATTTGAATTTAATGCCGGAGATATTATTTTAATGTACACAGATGGCATTACCGAAGCCATGAACGAACAGGAAGAAGAGTTTGGAGAAGAACGCTTAATTGAAGTATTGAAAAAAAATCGTCATTTGTCGGTTTATGAGCTCAGGCAAAAAATTATTCAGGAGGTTCAACAGTTTAGTAACAAAAAAGAATATGAAGATGACATGACATTGGTTCTTTGTAAATATGAATAATATTTTATGAAAAAAAAGAATATTAAAATCCTCTACATTGAGGATGACGCAGACGCACGGGCTTTGATGGGTGATATTTTACGCTATCAGGGTTACACCTATCTTGAGGCCAGCCGTGGCCTGGAAGGCATCCGGCTGGCTAAATTGCACAAACCGGATCTGATTTTGATTGATCTCATGCTGCCTGACATGCAGGGCTCCGAAGTTACCACGCATTTAAAAAGCCTGCCCGAATTAAAATCTATTCCCATTATTGCGCTCACTGCGGCTACAGAAGGAAATATTCGTGAATATGTGCTGGCTGCTGGCTGTGACGGCTACATAAGCAAACCTATCAATATTAATGAATTTGTTTTTAAAATTGAAGAGTTTTTAGCCGGTAAACGTGAATCGGTGCCCCCGGAATTTGAACGCGAATTATTGCACCGCTACAATATTCAACTGGTAGAACGCCTTAAAAGAAAAGTTTCTGAATTAGAACAATTAAATAAAAATCTTTCTAAACTTAATGAAGATTTAATCGCTTCTCGCGAAGAATTGGCCCGCTACAACGATCTGCTTTTCTATTTAAATTCACTGGCAAATGAACTGCGCACACTTAATGATCCCCAAAAAATGCTGAAAATTTTGCCGGCCAGAATTGTGCAGGGCTTTAGTATTGACCGTTGTATTGTATTTGAATATCATCCGGAAGACAGGTCGATGAGTTACTTTTCAGCCCATGGACAGTTTGATTTTGAAGTGGAAAAGTTAACTTTTAAGGTTGATCGGGAATTTTTGTATTTGCTTAAAGAAGAAAGTGGATTGCTGTGGGTAAAGGATTTTCAGCAAATTAAGGACTCTACACTGGAGAAGGTCGGGAAAAAATTGAGTTGTTCGAGTTTTATACTGGGCTATCTAAAAGAGTTTAGTCGCAAAAATGTGAACGATTCTTTCCTGGTTGACGGTGAAACCGAAGAACTGGATCAAATCTTTAAAATTGATGAACGTTATTTGATTTACATTGATAAATGTTATTCCAAAGCAAAATTTGCGACTTATGAAATACGCATCTTGCGCTCTTTCTTCCAATCAGTTGCGGTGATTTATGAGAACATGCAGTTGTTTAATCGATTGAAGGAGTTGTACAAAATCAAATCTGAAGAAGCCATACGTGATGGGCTGACCAATGTGTTCAATTACCGTTATTTTGTGCGGGAATTGCGCAAAGAAGTGGCCCGCACCAAGCGCTACAATACGCCGTTTAGCCTGATTATGCTGGATATTGACTTTTTTAAGGAGTACAATGATCTACACGGTCATTTAGAAGGCGATGAAGTGTTGCGTGCCATCAGTCGGTTACTTATTTTAAATACGCGATCTACTGATATTGTGGCCCGCTATGGCGGGGAGGAGTTCGTCATTATTTTGCCGGGAATTAAAAAAAAGGAAGCATTGACTTTTGCTGAAAAATTAAGAAAACTGGTAAAAGATTATCAGTTTCCTGACAAAGTGCATCAAGAGCCCTGTTCGCTGACGATTAGTATTGGGGTAGCTTCCTGTCCTGAAGACAGCGATGATCCCATCGACCTGGTCAGAATGGCCGATCAGGCGCTTTACCGCGCTAAACAAAATGGCCGAGATCAGGTATGTGTAGCCGCCAAGGAAAAATGAAGGGTTTTTACATTTTTGCCAGCAAAATACAGCATTAAATCTAAAACTCGAAACTCGAATTTCGAAATACGAAAGCTTGATGCGCTTTATTATGATAATTTCGTTTGAGCATGTCAATCCAGATATCTTGTCGGCTTCTCAAAAGCTCCATTGCCCCCAGTTTTAGCTGGAAGGACAAAAGTATTCAAAAAAATTTGGGCTTTTGCCCTCAATCTCTAAGCAAGTGTTTTAGGTCTAAAGCACCGCTTTTTTGCCGGTTATTTTAAACCGTTATCTAAAGGTAGTGACTATTGAGCGCCACTCTTCTATTTACTAATTCGAATTAGCATTTTATCCCAAAATGTAACACGATTTCCCTCAGTCGTTAAGTCCTACGCAAGAAAGGTTCGTTTGAACTCGCTGGCGTAGCGACCGCTTGGAAAGCGGTCGTACAAAATGTAACACGACTCTCTGAGTCGTCAGTCCTACGTAAATGGTATTTTTGAGCTCGCCGGCGCTCGCAACCGCTCAGAGAGCGGTGTTACACCTTTCGCACCCGCTCTGAAGAGCAAGGTTAAAGTTTCACAATAAAAACACCTTTAGACAAGCTCCCGATTCCTAGTTCCAAATTCCAAATCCCTCTGAATCCTTAACTTTTAACTTTCTGCCCCCATTCAACAATAGAACTATTCAATCAAATTACTTTTAACCCTTATACCCTTACACCCTTAACTCTTAACTTGTGCCCCTTATTCTACTCGTACCTTCTCGTAAACATCCACAATTTGTTGGCGGACGTTTTTGACCAGTTCATTACGGCGTTCAAATGAATATTGGGAAACATCGACTTCATCAAGAAAATAAACGTGGATAGCGCCTTTGTGTATTTTGATCGATTTTTTGCGCAAAATATTCAACGAGCCGGTAAACACCATGGGCATAATGGGCAGACCAGATTTTAAAGCCAGCACAAAGCCGCCTTTTTTAAATGGTTTGATCTTGCCATCTAAACTGCGTGTGCCTTCCGGAAAAATTAAAACTGAAACACCATTCTGAAGAGTTTTCGCGGCTTCTTCCAATGATTTGCGGGCCTGTTCACTGTTGC
>JAGHBR010000486.1 GCA_021160885.1 Caldisericaceae bacterium | reverse complement strand
GAATAATAAAATCAAAGTTTTAAAAAGGAAAACGTACGGATTTAGAGATTTTGAGTTCTTTAAATTAAAAATATTTGATCTGCATACTTGTAAGTTTGATCTAAAAGGAGCTTGATGTACTAAATTGCCGGAAGAACCTTGTAAATATTAGATTGCGCATCAAGCGCGGAATGACAGGTTTGGAGAACCCCCGATTTTTTAAAAGGTTTCTTAATTTGAATTTTGGATTCAGGATTTATTTCGAATTTCGTATTTCAGGATTTTACCAGGTAGTTGTCATTTCCGCCGAGCACCATGAGCCATGGAAACTCTTAGATTGGAACAATCAATGGCAGGATGTTTAACTATTCAACAAAGGAAATAACATCTTCTTTGTTAGGCACCACACACAAAAATTCAAACGGTTCATCACCAATGTTCTCGTACCAATGAGGGGTGTCGGCAGGAATAAAGACGACATCATCTTTTTCTACTTCAAAAATCTGATCGCCAATACCAATTCTTGCATTGCCACGTAACACAAGTTGTTCATGCTCCACAGAATTGGTGTGCTTTGGCATGGAACCACCGACCTCAATAATGAAACGCCGCATGGCATAGTTTGGTCCTTCCTGAGGGCCAATCAATACTTGTTTATAGGTTAATTTGGCGCCATTTATTTGTTCCCTGGGCAGGTCTTTTAATTTTTTTACGGACATTTTTTCTCCTTTCCATTGTTAACTTTTTCCAAATTAAGTAGTTTCAACGTAAGTCGCAATTCCTAAAATGAATTGAAATGTTAAGCAAAATCGATTAAGTTAAAATTTTCTAAAATTATTAATTGAGGTGTTTCTTATGTTTGATGAATATCGAAAACTTTTTCCCGTTGCAGCTCAAAAAATTTACTTAAATCATGCCGCCATTTCACCTTTTTCCACTCGCGTTACCGACCGCTTAGAATGGTTTCTTGATGAACGCCAGTTTGGTTCCATTGATGTTTTTCAGGCGGCCGATGAGTTGCGCCAAAAAACACGGCAAACGCTCGCTCAATTGATAAATGCACGTCCGGAGAATATTGCCTTTATCACCAATACCTCAGAAGGATTTAATCATTTGGTAAATGGATTGCAATGGCAGCCAGGCGATGAAATAATCATCCCTGATTGCGAATTTCCAAGCAACATGTATCCATTTTTAAATCTGGAAAGAAAAGGAGTCGTCGTAAAAAAAATTTCCGCACCTAATGGAATTGTTGATTTTAGCCGAATAAAAGAAGTAGTTACGAATAAAACCAGACTGATCTCTATCAGCTATGTGGAATTTTCCAACGGTTTTCGTAACGATTTGCCTACCATTGGCCAGTTTTGTAAAGATAATGGAATTCTTTTTTCAGTTGATGGCATTCAAGGTCTGGGTGCTTTGCCACTGGATGTAGAAGCTTGCCAGATCGATTTTTTGTCTAATGGCGGGCATAAATGGTTGATGGGTGCTATGGGCGCTGGTTTTATGTACATTGCCCCGCAGCTTTTCAAGAAATTGGAACCTGCTTTTACTGGTTGGTTGGCAGTGGAAAATGCCTGGCAATTTCTGGACTATCGGCTTGATTTGTTACCAGATGCCCGACGATTTGAATATGGAACGGCCAATTTTTTAGGATTAATGGCTTTGTCTGCTTCTGTGGAGTTGTTGAGTGAAGTGGGACTGAAGAATATAGAGCAACATTTAATTCATTTAGGCGGAATTTTGGTTTCAGAACTTGGGAAATTGGGCTTGACCTTTGTCAATTCTAAAGACAAAGCACATTGGTCCGGTATTTATTCATTTAAAGCAAAAAACGCCGATGCTTTGTTCAGGGAACTGGAGTCGTCGCAAATTGTATGCTCGTTGCGTAACGGATTAATTCGAATTGCCCCACATTTTTACAATACCGAAAAAGAAATGGAGGAGTTAATCCGGGTTGTTAAAAAATTTTACAAATAAATCAATTAATCTGGTGTAATTACTTGATTTTTAAGCATAAAGGCAGTAGATTCCATTAGTTATATTTAATCTCTTTTTATTTTAAATTATACCAGTTTAATTTTTTTGTTCAATTAAATAAAAAAATTAAAATATTAGGGAAAAAATGAGTGGTGAGAGAATGGCAAACGGCGATGGCTATCCAGGTAATGGCAAGCCAGTGATGCAGCCCTACACAGGTTGGGAGAATGAAGAAGAAGTAATGAAACTGCAGGATTACCTGCAAATCATTCTTCGGCGAAAGTGGATAGTCGTGGTCTCTTTTATTGTTGTATTTTTAACGTCTGTGATTTATACCATCAATAGTCAACCGGTTTATCAGGCGCAGGCAACGGTACTGGTCAATACGCAAAGCAAGAGCCAGGGGGCAGGCTTGTTAATGTTTGATCCTGCCGGACTAGGATTTGCACAAAATCTGAATAATGAGCTGGAAATTTTGAAATCCCGTTCTGTTGCCAACGCTGTAGCTAAATCTTTATTAGAAAAAAAATACTATGATAATTCTAACGAAATTTTATTTTGCATTCGCGCGCCGGAAGACGATCCTGATGGTAGAAAGATCTTGACTGAAGAAGAATTAACAGAAAAACTAACACAAACTGTAGAGTTTGAGCCGGTACGTGATTCAGAGGTCATTAAGATCATTGCCAAAAGCGGTGATCCGCGCGATGCTGCTTTAATCGCCAATCAATTCGCCAGGGCCTATTACGATCGAAATTTGCGAATGAGTAGAACTCGCTCCAAAGCAGCGCGGGAATTCCTGGAAAAACAATTAATTGCCAAACAGGAACAATTGGCCAAAGCAGAAAATGCGTTACAACGCTACATGGAACAAACCGGTATTGTTTCTGTGGACAATGAATCTCAAAAAGTGATTGACCAGCTTGCTACGGTTCAGGCACAATATGAAAATGTAGATATTGAACTGCAATCCGTTAAAGAATCATTAAATTTTTACCGTAAACAGATTGCTCGCCAGGAACCGAATGTAGCAAAAATAATGAGTGACGCCAGTGATCCATATATCCGCTTGTTGCAAGAAGAAATTGCCCGGCTGGAGGTTGAAAAAGACATTACCATTTCTCAAAATCCACATGCGACAGAAGACCCTATCTACAAGGAAAAATTGCTAAAAATTGATGCGCAGATCGAAAATCTTAGAAAGAAGCTTCAAAAAAGAACCAATGATTACTTAAAGTCAGTGTTACCTGGCCAGTTAACCGATCCGGCCAAATATTTGGTAGAAGTAAAGCAGAAAATTTTTGATACCCAAATTCAACTCCAGGCCCTGGAGGCAAAAAAGAAAGCCCTGGGAGTAGTTTTGCTTGATTATCAAAAGCAATTTGAACGGATTCCTAAAAAAAGTATTGAATTTGCCCGTCTGCAGCGTGCTCGTTTAAGCGCTGAAAAACTTTATCTTTTAGTGGAAGAAAAATATCAGGAAGCAACCATTGCTGAGCAATCGCAGTTCGGTTACATCGAAATTATTGACGAAGCCATTGTGCCAAAAGAGCCGATTTCTCCCAAAGTGCGAATGAATTTAATGTTAGGCGCCTTGTTAGGTCTGGGATTGGGAATAGGCCTGGTTTTTATGTTAGAGTATCTGGATGTGAGCATCCGTACTCCGGAAGATCTGAAAAAGAGGGGCTGGAAACCGTTATCGGTTATTCCCAGTATGGATTCACAAATGCTGTCTGAAATTTCTGAAGATACAGGCGATTCAAAGTTAGACAGTCACTTGTTGGCCTATCTAAGCCCGCGTTCTTCAGTGGCCGAAGGCTATCGTCGTTTGCGTACCAACCTACAGTTTGCCCGTCTGGATAAGCCTTTAAAAAGCTTTTTGGTAACCAGCCCTAACCCGAAAGAGGGTAAAACGACCACTGCTTCCAATCTGGCGATTACCTTTGCTCAGGCCGGAATTAATACTTTACTTGTTGATACGGACTTAAGACGACCTTCAATCCATCGCCTGTTTGGCCTGCCCAAAGAGCCGGGAATTATTAATAATTTATTTGGCAAGAATGAGCTGGAAGAGATTATCCATAATAATGTGATTCCACACCTTTCGGTGATGACCTGTGGGCTGGTGCCACCTAATCCCTCTGAAGTTTTAGCCGCTCCGCAGACGCATGAACTGATTGAAAAATTAAAGCGCATGTACGATATGGTCATTTTTGATACAGCGCCGGTACTGGCTGTAACCGATGCTTCTATTCTGGCAACACAGGTAGAAGGCACCTTGCTGATTATTCTGGCAGGTACCACCATTTATGATGAACTGGAACATTCGCTGGAACAACTGGAACGCGTAAATGCCCACATCTTAGGTGTAGCAATGAATAATTTTGATATTAAACGCGCCTATGGTAGCTATTACGGACAGTACAAGAGCCGTTACTATGGTTATTATGGCTATTACACTTATGGCCATTCCCGAGGAAAGAAATCGAAAAAACAAAAATCTCAAACTTCAGAAGAAATATAGGAATTTGGTTATGCTGAAGAGACTGTTTGCTTTCTTATTTCTCATGCTGTTGAATGTACCTCTTTTTGCCCAGATGGATCAGCTGGATATGGCAAATCGGAATGTTACTGGGAAGTCGGTTAACTATTATTATGCTAAACCTGGCGATATTACGATTACGGTTAGCCTTTGGGGCTTCGTTCGAAAGCCTGGACTTTATGAAGTCTCCAGCTCCACCAATTTAATTCAATTACTTTCTTTGGCCGGTGGACCAACCAATTATGCCGATTTAGATAATATTCAAATTATCCGCAGCCAAAAAGATAAGAATGGCAAAATCATCAAGAAGGAACTAAAGATCAATCTTGAAGAAATAGTCAAACTTACAGATGAGCAAATTAAGTTACAACCAGGAGATGTGGTTTATGTGAATCATACCAATTGGTACATGGTTAAAGAAGCCTTCTCCGTAACGTCCAGTATTGCCATTCTGTTTAGTGCCATGTACTATTTAACGAGGATATTCTAAAAGTCGCCTAGCCGCGGCTGAAATTCGGTAACCATAAAAACGGCCTTTCTCTCGCCAAATTTTGAGTTTTGAATGTTGAATTTTAAATGAGCTTTCTTATTAGGTTGTCAGTCCACTGGCAAATTCTGATGAGCTTATTTGCCGGTTTTCTTGTGTTTTTCTTTTTAACCCATCTTGAACAGGAAAGTGCGTTAAGTCCTTAAAAAACAACATGTCAAAAAATTTTATTACCACTACAATAT
>JAGHBR010000039.1 GCA_021160885.1 Caldisericaceae bacterium | reverse complement strand
GCCTTAGCAATGATGCATTCCAGATAAAGACTCATATCGATAGCCATATTGACAAAGTTCGTGACTTGATGCTCTTTCCTTTTTCAACCATTACGGAGTTTCTGGAACACTCAACCAGAAAAATCGCCAAAGAATTGGGTAAAAGGATAATACTTAAAATTATCGGAGCGGAAACAAAATTTGACAAACACATGCTCGAAATGCTGAAAGATCCGCTCATCCATATGATTCGAAACAGCATTGACCATGGTATTGAAACGCCTACTGAAAGACAATATATGGGTAAACCAGAAACAGGTACCATAAAAATCGAAGTTATTCCGCCGGTTAAACAAAAAATAAAAATCATCATTTCTGATGATGGCGCCGGTTTCAATGTTGAAAAGATCAAACAAATTATCTTATCTAAAGGATTGGCAACAGCAGAGCAGTTAGAAAAGCTCAGCGACCATGAAATAATCGCATTCATTTTTAAATCCGGCTTTTCAACCAAATCAGAAGTGAGTAAACTTTCCGGACGCGGCCTGGGCATGGCTGTTGTAAAAGAAAACATCGAAAAACTTGGGGGCAGCCTGCAAATTAAAAACAATTATCCCAATGGCAGTACTTTTATCTTAAATTTACCACTCAGTTTTGCCAGCAGCAACGGTATTTTAGTACAAACAAGTAGCCTAAAACTTTTCTTACCCACTTCGGCTGTTGAAAATACCATTCGAATCAAAAGCGAAGCGCTCAAATCCATTGAAAATAAAGCGATGCTGAATTTTGAAGGGCAAAATATTCCGGTTTATGACCTGGCAAGTCTTTTAGGATTAAATCCAAAGTCTACAGACTATAAAGACACCTTGAACATTGTCATCTTACAATCCGGGGATAAACAAATGGCCCTGATTATTGATCGTATTCTTGATGAGCGGGAAATCTTGATTAAAAAATTATCCCCTCCATTGGAAAACGTTTCTTTGCTTTCTGGCATAACCATGTTGGGCGACGGAAGCCTGGTACCTATTATAAATATATCTGAATTATTCTATAGGTGTAGCCAGGATGGCAAGTCTTTTACCGTGCAACAAAAAGAAGAAAGTAAAAAAATTTTAGTTGTAGAAGACTCAATTACTTCCAGAGTCCTCTTAAAAAATATTCTCGAAACAGCAGGCTTTGAGGTAGAATTAGCGGTTGACGGACAGATGGCCTGGGATAAATTAAAAGAACACAAGGCTGATTTGATTATTTCGGATATCCAGATGCCTAAAATGGATGGCATTACACTGACCAGAAAGATTAAAAGCGATTCAAAATTAAAGGACATTCCCCTTATCCTTTTAACCTCATTAGATGCTGAAGAAGATCGTAAAAAGGGGCTGGAAGCCGGAGCGAATGCCTATTTTGTAAAAGGCGACTTTAAACAAAATTCAATTCTTGAGATAATTAAAAAATTAATCTGAGGAAAGATAGTAATGCATATTTTCATCATTTCCCAGTCTATGGTTAATGGCATTTTATTAAAAGAGATTTTTAAAAGGCATAGCAATTACTCAATCCATTTTTTAAACAGTCATGATCAAAATCTTTTTCAGCAATTTAAAAAGGAACATTTTTCAATTGATTTAATTCTTTTCGATATGGCAAAGTATGAAACCAACCTTAAAGAAAAGCTCGAATTTTTAATCAATTTATTTGGCTGTAAAATTCTTTTACTTGGGAAAAACAAACAAAAAATTAAGATAAGCGATTGGATATTTACTTTTACAGACTTTCCTTTAAACCCTTTATCTTATGATTATGCCCAAAAGCGGCAGGCATTGTTAGCCACAGTAAAAAATATTCTGGAGCACAAATCAGATAAAGACACATCTATCAAAATAAATGGCCCCTCCGAGTCACTAATAATAAAAAAAACAGAGAAAATCGAATTGATTGCCATTGGCGCTTCCACAGGTGGTCCTAAGGTTCTGCTAAAAATTTTCAGCGCTCTGCCGGCCAGTTTTTCAATACCAATTTTGACAGTACAGCATATCCCGGCACAATTTATGCATATGTTCGTAGATTGGCTGAACCAGAGTTCTGCTCTGCAGGTAGAGTTAGCCAGGAATAATGCAGATATCAAATCAGGCCATATTTACATTGCTCCTGGCAATTATCACCTGGTTGTTACACCACAAAAGCGGATGCAGTTAGTAGACGCTCTCCCCGAACATCATGTCAAACCATCCGTTTCTTATCTTTTTAAATCTGTAGCTGAAGTTTATGGGCAAAACGCTCTTGGTGTTTTGCTGACCGGCATGGGTAAAGACGGCGCCGCTGAATTGGCCTTGATGAAAGCCAAAGGGGCCATCACGATTGTTCAGTCCAAAGAAAGTTGTGCTGTTTTTGGTATGCCTAAGGCAGCCCTGGAACTCGGTGCTGCAACGGCCGTCTTACCCCCGGAGAAAATAATTCAAACTTTAATTGATATTACTAAACAATATAAAGGGTTTAAATAATGATTGAGGGAAAAATTAGATTGCTGGTTGTGGAAGACAGCAAAACCCAGGCCCTGCAATTAAAAAATGATCTAAAAAAGCATGGCTTTGAGGTAGTGCTGGCTTTTGATGCAAATCAGGCGCTGGAAATTCTGGAAAATGAAGAATTTAGAATTATAATTAGCGATGTGGTTATGCCGGGTATGGATGGTTTTGAATTTTGTAAACAGGTAAAAAAGAAATTTGAGGGAAAAACATTATCCATCATTTTATTAACAGCATTAAACGAACCCGAAGACATTATTAAAGGGCTGGCCGCAGGGGCTGACAATTTTATTGTTAAACCTTACGATATTTCGATTTTAATCAGCCGTATTGAATACATTTTGGCCAATCAATTGATCCGTGAAAATAATGGTCCGGAGTTAAAGTTTGAAGTCTATTTTAATGGTAAAAAATACACGCTGGCTTCACATCAAATGCAAATCATTGATTTGCTTCTGTCTTCTTATGAAACCGTTATGCATAAGAATCGTGAATTGGAACGGGTCAATAAAGAGTTGAAAAATGCTCTGAATGAAATTAAACAATTGCATGGTATGCTGCCCATCTGTTCATATTGCCACAAAATTCGCGACGACGAAGGTTACTGGCACCGCGTAGAAGAATACATCGAACAACATGCCGATGTCTCCTTTACGCACAGTTTGTGCCCGGATTGTCTGGTAGAACTTTATCCAGAATATGCAGAAAAGGTAAAACAACGTCGGAAAGACAAAAAAGACAATGAATGAGCAAATTTTAATTGTTGAAGATAGCCTTTCGCAACGCTTTTTTCTGGAAAAGGTGCTGACCAGTGAAGGGTTTAGAGTTGTTAGCGCTACTAATGGCAAACAGGCTCTTGAGCTTCTTGGCCAGCACAAAGCCGATTTAGTCTTAAGCGATATAAACATGCCTGAAATGGGCGGCATTGAATTAACGAAATCGTTGAAGAACAACGACACCTTTAAGTCCATTCCCGTTGTTTTAATGACCGCACTTAACGAACCACTGGAAATTTTACAGATTATTGAGGCCGGAGCCGATTTTCTTTTTTTGAAGGAATTTGAGCAGGGGGCATTAAGCGCTTTTATTAATGATGTTTTGAGAAACAAATCCCTGGTCGATCAAATACGACCTAAAGTTATTTTAAAAAGCATATACTTTGGGGATGAGAGATTCCTTTCTACCAGCGATCAGCAACTTTTAAATTTGCTGCTTTCTACATATCGCAGCGCACTACAGGCCTACCAACGATATTACCATTTTAAATTTGAATTTAACAAATTGCAAAAACAGCTGAGTCATAAGAATTCTACAGATATTAATATCGATCCTACGCTTCTTAATTCTTTTATTAGTGAGTTCAGAACGCCTTTAAATAACATGTTGCACCTCATCGATCTTTTAAAAACAAGCAACGATCAACAGGAACGTGAAATCCAGGCTCAACTGGCCAATATTAATACAGATTACCTGCTTACTTTATTGAACGATTTGCAAAAAGCCATTGATTATCAATTAAAAGGCGAACTTTTACCGGTCAGTGAAATTGAATTTAACCTACGTGATTGTATTGAAGATGCCGTCTCACCTTTTGTAATTAAAACAGGTGAAAAACAAATTGATTTAACGGTTTACATTGCTCCCGATTTACCCTTTTTCATCAAGAGTGATCCCAATTATTTAAAACATTTGATTTTTTATGTTCTGGATTTAATCTTTCTTAATCTCGAAAAATGTAGCCTGTTACTTGAAGCAATACCTGCCGAAGAAGGACAATTTCAAATAAACTTTACTTTTCCGAAGAACGAAAAACTTAATGCCATGTTCTCAACAACAAACAATCATTCACCGCTTGCCTTTTTTGAGTACTATCGTAAAAACTTAAAATACAAAATTCAGCTTAAGGAAGCGGAGGCTGACCAACAACGGATTGAAGTGCTGGTTCCATTTAGAAAAGTTGAGGGCAGAAGCGAAATACAGCAATCAGACCTGAGCAATATTCGCGCATTGATCTGTTCAGACCAGTGGATGAGCGGACTGGTGTTGGAAGAACTCCTTAAGCAGTGGGCAATGAAGGTTAAAGTGTGTAATGATCTAAAAAAATTAGATGCCTTTCTATTGCAGGCCAAACAGGCAGGACAGCCGTTTCAGGTACTCATTTTTGATGCCCGGCCCAACGATGATGCTCATTTTGAGTTGCTAAAACAAATTGCCTCCAGCGATCAATATCCCAAACCGGAAATTATTTTGCTGACCAATTTTGGTAAACCTGGCGATGCCAAACGTAGTCTGGAAAGTAGGATTGCGGCTTATCTCTTAAAGCCTGTCCGTTCACGTGAATTAAAAAAAGCCATTCAAGCTGTTTTAAGCAAATCCAAACCAGACTCCGGGTTGGTGACGCGCCACAGTTTAAAAGAAGCTGAAACACCCTTCAGAATTTTAGTTGCCGAGGACAATCGTGTTAACCAAAAGCTGATGTTATCTGTGTTAAAAAAGTCCGGTTTTGAGGTTGAGTTGGCTACTAATGGTCAGGAAGCGGTGGAAATGTTTAAACAAAAACCGTTCGATCTGATTCTAATGGACATGCAGATGCCTGTGATGGACGGCTATCAGGCAACCAGGGAGATTCGTAGATTAGAAACCACCCGTGGCAGCCACACACCCATTTTTGCCCTGACGGCCAGCGATGATCCCAAAGAGATTCAAGGGGCAATTAAGGCAGGCATGGATATGGTTTGATCTAAGCCGCTGAACTTGCAGTTGCTTAAAGAGAAAATAGCGGATCTGAAAAAGGAAACTGACAGTATACTGGATCATTCCTAAAGAGTTTTCTTTAATTTAAGTAAATTAATATAAACCCGGAAAGGGAAATTCACTTCTGTAATTTCATCTCTCTGTTTTCGGGATTCAATTCTCTACTTTTACATTGTCTCACTTTGGATGGGTCCAATATATACATTTAAGCAATATATATC
>JAGHBR010000150.1 GCA_021160885.1 Caldisericaceae bacterium | reverse complement strand
ATTTTATTATATTTAATAAAACATGAAAAGGAATTTTACTATGAGATTTTTGGCCTTATTACTCATCATTCTGAGCCTATTTAATATCACGATTGCCCAGTCTCTTGAAAAGGTTAGCCCGGAAGAAGTGGGATTAAATAGTTCCATTTTATTAAAAGCCGATAGCGTTATCAACAAAGTCATTGAGAATGAGATAATTCCGGGTGCGGTGCTTCTTGTAGAGCGATTCAATAAAATTGCCTATCACAAAGCATTTGGCTACAGAGAACTGGTTCCGGAAAAGAAACCAATGGAATTGAACACCATTTTTGACCTGGCTTCCATTACCAAACCTGTGGCCACGGCTACCTCTGTCATGATTTTACTTGAGCGGGGCTCTCTCAGATTAAAAGACCCGGTAAGTTTATTTATTCCTGATTTTAAACAGTATAAAGGTGAATTCAGCGATAAACCGATAAGAATCATTCATCTTTTAACACATACTTCGGGACTCCCCCCCTACGCACCTGTTAAAGAATTAAAAGAGAAATTCAAAGGTCCCCAACCCGATTCTCTGATCCATTACATTGCCACCGTTGAGCGGCATCATGCCCCGGGTACTTATTTTAAATACAGTTGTTTAAACTTTATTACCCTACACCGTATTGTTAAAATTATTTCAGGCAAATCTATTAAAGAGTTTTCCGAACAAAATATTTTCAAACGGCTGGGAATGAAAAATACATTTTTTACGCCCCCTGAAGAAAAAATTCAATTTTGTGCGGCTACTGAACAATTGGAAGATGGGCAGGTTTTGCTTGGCAAAGTGCATGACCCTTTAGCTCGTGAAATTAATAATTGTATTTCAGGCAATGCCGGCTTGTTTTCTACTGCCGAAGACCTGGCTATTTACAGCGCCATGTTGTTAAACAAGGGTAGCTGGAACGGGCAACGCATACTAAGTCCCTTAACCGTTCAAAAAATGATTACCGTTCCAAAAGGCTTTGAAGAATTTGGCCGGGCATTGGGATGGGACCTTTACTCGCCTTACAATTCAAACCTGGGAGATTTATTTAGTGCCAAAGCCTTTGGTCACACCGGCTACACAGGCACCTCCATTGCCATTGATCCGGAATATCAAATAGCTGTTATCTTATTGACCAACCGCGTTCATCCTTACGACAAAGGAAGCGTGGTCAGGTTAAGATCGCTTATTGCAAATATTGTGGCAGCTTCTATTATCAAAAAATAAAAGAGAATTTAAAATGACTGTTCTATATGGTGTGCCAAACTGCCAAAAGATAAGAAAGACCAAAGCCCTGCTAGAACAACTTAACATTGACTACCAATTTGTTAATGTTAAAAAAACACCCATTTCGGAAGAACAATTACGTACGATTGTTAAGCAACTTGGTTTGCAAAACGTTGTTAATTCCAAAGGACCAACTTACCGTAAATTGGACTTAAAAGATAAGAATCTGGATGATGAAGCCTTATTTCAAATTCTTTTAAAAGAACAGGGTATGATTACCCGGCCTTTAATTCAGAAAGGAGATCAATACTGGGTTGGCTTTGATGAAGAGGGAATTAAAAAGTATGTTTCTTAGAGGAGATTGATGGCCATGAAATTGACTGCAGTCATTTTAGGAGGAGGTCGGGGTACCCGCTTGTACCCGCTAACAAAATTACGCGCCAAACCGGCCGTGCCAATTGGCGGTAAATTTCGATTAATTGATATCCCCATCAGTAATTGTTTGCATTCAGATGTACATAAAATTTTTATCCTGACGCAGTTTAACACAGAATCGTTGCACCGCCATATTACGCGCACCTACCAGTTCGACCATTTTCGCAAAGGCTTTGTACGCATTCTGGCGGCTCAGCAAACCGAAGACTTTCAGGACTGGTATCAGGGCACAGCGGATGCTGTTCGTAAAAACTTGCGCTACTTTAAATCCGCTGATGAACATATCATCATCTTGTCTGGAGATCACCTTTACCGAATGGATTACCGAAAATTTTTTAACTACCACTTGACCATGGAGGCCGATATCTCCATTGCTGTTAAGCCCATTACACAGCATGAAGCGAAGGGCTTGGGAATATTAAAGGCCAATGGTGAAGGATGGATTACCGAGTTCATTGAAAAGCCGGAAGATCCAAAGGTACTGGAACAATTTAAAGTTGATCCGTCATTCTTTAAATTGTTCAATATCGAGCAAAACGACCGTACCCATCTGGCTTCGATGGGCATTTATATTTTTAAAAACCAAGTGTTGTTTGATGTTTTAAACGCCAATGACTATCAGGACTTTGGCCGGGAGATTATTCCTGAATTCATCAAAAAGCTAAAGGTAGCAGCTTATGGATTTGATGGTTACTGGGCAGATATCGGAACCATAAAAGCTTTTTTTGACGCTCACATGGAATTGCTGAAACCGGTTCCCGATTTTGATTTTTATGATGAAGATCACCCTTTTTACACGCATCCGCGCTATCTACCACCTTCTAAAGTTTACAATTGCCAAATACATCAATCGCTGGTTGCCGAAGGTAGCATTCTGTTAGGTTCTATTATTGAAAACTCCATAATCGGAATCCGTTCCTTTATTCAGGAAAGTACCCTGGTTCAGCATTCCATTGTCATGGGGAATACTAGATACGAAACCATCGAGGCAAAGTCTGAAAATGAAGCAAAGAATATCCCCAATTTGGGAATCGGGCACCGTTGCATTATTCGCAATGCCATTATTGACCTGGACTGCCGTATTGGGAATAATGTTCAACTCATTAACAAAGACAACAAGCAAAACGAAGACGGAGACTTTTATGCGATCCGTGATGGTATTATCATCATTCCCAAGAATACTGTAGTTCCCCACAATACGGTTATCTGAAGCGTGTATTTTTTAAAATGTCATCTCTTTTTTGAATAAGGCCAACCTCACCTGTAAAGTTTATCGTTAATGGGGCCGGGCTTTCGTAATTAAATATCTATCAAAAATTCATATCAATGTTGGCGCCATGTATTCCAAAGAAAGGCTAAATTGCTCAATAATTCCATTTGATTTTTAGTTGACGTAAAATTGATTCAAAATTCGCCTTTGTTATTTTTATCTCTTGTAACTCTTTAAAAATTTTTAAATAAAGAGCCGCCAATCTATTGAATCTTGTCTGATAATATTTTATCTTACACCGTAATTTTCAAATTTAATTTACTAAAGGAGGTGCTATGCACAAACGATTAATTGGAGTATTGTTGACCCTCTTCCTTAGTTTTTCACTAAGTCTTGGGTCAGGGTTTTCGATTTACGAACAGGGGGCTAAGTCCATGGCCATGGCCGGGGCTTTTGTGGCTCAGGCCAATGATGTAACGGCTATTTTTTATAATCCTGCCGGTATAACTTCATTACATGGCTGGAATGTGGCGCTTGGCGGTACCATTATTCAACCACAGGCGCAGTTTATCGGCCCGACAGTTAAAGACCCAAACCTTTTAAACAAGGCCAAAAAAGAGACTTTTGTCCCGCCGCACTTTTACGCTTCGTACCAGTTGAACGAAAAAGTTAGCTTTGGCCTGAGTGTTTTTGCGCCTTTTGGTCTGGCCTCTGATTGGGGAAAAGACTGGCCCGGCAAATACCTAGCCACCCGCTCCTCAGTACAGGCCATCTTCATTAATCCAGTCATCGCTTACCGAATCATGGAAAATTTGTCTCTGGCCGTTGGCTTTGAATATGCCATTGCGGACGTTGATCTGCAAAAAATGGTTAATTATCCTGTTCGTAATATAGACCTTTACTCAACATTGAAAGCTTCCACAACCGGAATGGGCTTCAACTTAGGGTTACAGTTTAAACCAGTGGAAGGTCTTTCTATTGGCGCCGCCTTCCGCAGCAATGTATTGCTTAAATTCAAAGAGGGCGACGCTAAATTCGACTATCCTTCCATTGATCCAAACGACCCGCAACAACAACTGATTCTTGCCGAATTAAAAGCTCTCTTTCCTAATACCAAGGGCGATGCAGACTTAAAACTGCCGACCTTCACAGCCGTTGGTGTTTCTTATGACTTCACCGATAAATTAACCGCAGAATTTGACTATTTTGTGATTGGCTGGAGTTCCTATGATGTATTAAAGGTAAAATTCAAAGATCCGGTTGGCGGCAAAAAAGAAACGGTTAGTGAACGAAAATATGAAAATTCGGCCAGCTATCGTCTGGGATTGGAATACCGCTTAAACGAACAACTGGCCCTGCGGGCTGGTTACATGCGTGACAACCACGCCGTTCCTGACGAACGGGTAGAGCCCTCGCTGCCAGAAGGCGATCGCAATATTTACAATATCGGATTTGGGTACAAAATTGGCCATATTAATGTGGACTTTGCTTACATGTTGCTGTTGCAGGATGATCGGGAAATTACCGAGTCAGTCGATAATTTCAATGGAAAATATGAAAGCCTGGCCAATTTGTTTAGCATTACGCTTGGCTATTCGTTTTAGTGAGAAAGAGGAGGATTAAATAGATGAAAATTTTGCGAGTACTTTTGCCGTTGGTTCTTTTAGGCCTGTTTGCAGGTTGCCAGTTAGAAGAGCCATCCCTAAAAAAATCGGAACCGGTAACGCCCAATAGTACAACGCAGCAGCTTTTTGCCAGCTTTGTAGCTGTGGGCAATAGTTTAACGGCCGGTTACCAGTCAGCCGCCTTAACGGCTAAATTTCAGGAATACAGTTTTCCAAACCAGATTGCTACACAGGCTGGCGTAAACGATTTTAAACAACCGTTGTTAGCCTGGCCAGGCATTGGTTCTTACACCACTCAGGGCGCCGGCATATTAACTTTTAATGGCTTCGATGCGGATGGAAATCCGCAAATAGCGCCAGTTCCTTACCAGGGTACCGGCTTCGATCCTTTTAATCCCTTTTTGAGCGCTGAAGTTGCCGGCCTGCCACGTCCTTACAACAACCTGGGCGTGCCAGCCGCTGTTTTAGCCGATCTGGACAGCGCTATTTCTTCAGCTCAAAGTTACAGCCATTCTGCATTTTTTGACATTATTTTACGTAATCCCAAATTAGGCAATACTACAGTGGTTCAACAGGCCATGATGTTGCAACCGACTTTAATCTCGCTCTGGATTGGCAACAACGATGTTTTAGGTTACGCAACCAGTGGCGGCACTAATCCAGCCGCCCCAACTGACAAAACCATTTTCGCCTTCTTGTACGATGCACTTGTAGGAAAATTGACTTCTGGCGGTGCTAAAGTTGTGCTGGCCAATATTCCAGATGTGACAACCATTCCTTTTTTTACTACGGTTCCTTACATGGTTGAAGTGCAGGGCAACAAGGTGGCTCTGTTCATTCAAGCCAGCGATAGGGTAAGGCAGGCCACTGCTGAAGATTTAATCTTGCTAACAGCTCAAAATGTTATTGGCGATGCCTCCGGTCAATATGGCCCGGCAGGCGTGCCTGTTGGTTTTGACGCTTCTGCGCCATTGCCCTCTGCTTTTGTACTGGACAAAAATGAAATCGCTACGGCCAAACAAGCCACGGCTGATTTCAATGAAACCATTCAGGAATTGGTTGCTAAATACTCGGGCAAAGTGGCCTTTGTTGACATCAATTCCTTGCTTTTAGATGCAGCGGATGAAGATGGCTATGAAATTGCCGGCATAGAGTTAAACTGCGATTTTCTGACCGGCGGTATCTTTAGCCTGGATGGCGTTCATCCATCCAATTTAGGATATGCTTTAGTGGCCAATCAATTCATCATGGCAATTAATGAAACGTTTGGCGCTAATGTACCAACAATTGATCTTTTAAAATTTATGGAAGAGCAACAACCGGTTAAGCTGGATCTGAAAAAATTAGCCAGCCTGCCGGATCTGTCTCATATTCCTGAAATTTTTGGAGGTAAAATTACGCTGTAACAAGGTGCAATTTAAAAAAGGCAGGAGCGCATGCTTCTGCCTTTTTTGTTTTAGCCAAAGACGAGCAAAAGTTAAGGGTTAAGAGTACTTTAAGGAATGCCCTGCTTTAAAAATCACCACATCAGTATTACTTTAACTTTTTTTTCCAAATCCTTAAAATCCAGCTAATCCAAATTCTAAAAAATTAATTCAGTGTTTATCTGTGTCCATCAGTGGCTTTAAAAAACTCGGTGCCTTTCGGTGGCTAATTATTCCAATCGATTCTCCATTGCAAATGATAAATAATAAATATTTGAAACCATTCAACATTTTTAGTATTCGGTGCATATCTGTGGTCACCAGCATTTTGTTTTTTTCTTTCAAATCCGTGTTTTAAAAAGAAAATTAAATCAGTGTTAATCTGTGTCCATCAGTGGCTCTAAAAAAATCGGTGGATTTCGGTGCATATCGGTGGCTGCTAGATTTTTATTTAGGGATAGCCTGTCAAAATTCAATCCGCAAAATCCGTCTAATCCAAAT
>JAGHBR010000440.1 GCA_021160885.1 Caldisericaceae bacterium | reverse complement strand
TGGAGCAGGCTGAATTGGCCATCATTACCGTAAGAGAAAAGGAATCTGATAAATTGTTAGCAATCTTGCCCTTGTTCAGTTGCCTTAAAAAATTTGACTATGGCCCAAAATTTAAAACACTGCAATTAATAGGAACTGAAATTGAGTCCAGCGATTACCTGGATCTCATCGCCCCTGCTAACCGAAAACAAATCCTGTTGAAAAAGGTCTTTTCAGATCCACAGGTGTTGAAATTTCTGGAAAAGGTTGATGTCCTATTATTAGATAACTTGGCTGATGGGGCCGCTTTATTAAAAGAACGACAGGAATTGGCTAATATTCTAAACAGCGCTTACTATCATTACGTGACTAAGGTTTGTCCCTATTTGTCCCTGCCTGAAACCACAGATGCCTTCTGGAAAAAATTGTCAAAAAATTTTAAGTCTAATTTAAAACGTGGGCGGAACAAGCTAAAACGTGCCGGTTTTACTGTTGAAGTGGTTAAATCAACAGACCTGGTTGATGCGGCCATTGAGAATCTTTTTAAATTACACGATCAACGTTTTCAGGCCAAACAAGCTCACAGTAAGTTTGATTTTGAGCGGCGAGGTAGGTTTCATCAACAGGTGGCCAGGATTTTCCTGAAAAAAAACTGGTTGCAATTGTACCAAATTTTTGACGGCCAGAAAACCATTGGCAGCCTGTATTGCTTTAAATTTAATGGGAGCATGATGTACGTTCAGGGAGGCTTTGATCCGGAATATTCGCAATATGGTCTGGGGAATCAAATTATTTTAAAGGCAATTGAAGATGCCATAGAATTAAAGTTCAAAAAATTTGATTTTATGCGAGGAAGCGAGCCGTACAAATTTAAATGGACGTCGGTAAAACTATTTTTACATCGTGTTATTTTGCCGAATTCTTTCAGGGCAAAATTATTTTTTGCTTTGCATGATTCAATTTTTAATCTCAAGCGATTTATCAAAAGGTTTGTTAAAAGATAGTATGAAGATTTTAAGTACCTTCAGGCCAGCCTTTCTACCTGACCTCATCTATTTCTGGCAGATGTCTCAGAGTCAACTGATTGTTTTTACAGACCATTTACAATTCAGTAAAGGAACTTCTATTAACCGATCGGCGCCATTGAATACAGATCAGGATGTTTTATCCATTCCGGTAAAACATGACCAACAAAAAGTTACTATTGCGCAAAAACGAATGGTGCCTGAAAATTTCTGGCGCCAAAAGCATTTAAAAACTTTGCATCATTTGTTTCACAATTTCCCTTTTGCCGAATATTATCTGCCACAGATAGAAGAAATTTACAAGGCAGAAATCTACAGCCTGGCAGATTTATTGTTTTTATTGACCGACAAAATAAAAAACTGGCTGCATTTGCCTGTTAAAATAGTTCGTTCTAGTGAGTTAAATCATGATAGAGATACAACGGAGCTGATTTTGCAATGGTGCCGGCAGTTTGAGTGTCAGGGGTACATGGCCTTCGCTGAAACATTCCACAAAGGGTGGGTGCAAAAAGATCTTTTAAACCAGCAAAATATTAAAGTGTTTCAGTTCCCAGCATTGCCCTCTTCTCATTTTCTGGCTAATTATGCCAATAAATCAATAATTCATTTTTTACTCCAGTTTGGGCCGGAGGCTGGTTACATTTTAAAGCAATATTCCTCGGCCCGTCTGCAGGAAGTTGATTAAATTGTGTGCAATTGCCTTGCAAAAGCCCCTGAACCCAAACACGAAGCTCGAAATTCGAAATCCGAAATAACGGGACTCTTCAGTATGGGCAGGTTCTCATTTGTGCCTGTCACTCCAGCCTTTTTTTACGTTTTAAATCCAATGTCAAAACTCAATTGCCCCCAGCTTCAGCTGGGTGTGAAGAATTCACAAGAATATTTGGGCTTCAGCCCATAATCACTAATCAAGTAGTTCAGGGCTAAAACCCCAGTATTTTTGATATGTTTATTTTCGGCCACCATCTAAAGATAAAGGCTATTGAGCCAACTTAAATCTACCTTCAAAACCGCTCCAACTTTTAACACCCTTATACCCTTAACTTTTACACCCTTAACTTCCTGTCTGTTAAAATTTTTAATTTAAGTCAGGTTAGCAATCTGTTGAAATCTAAATTTACCAACGATTAACATGTACTTTTTTAGGATCGTAACGGTCTTCCGGGTCGACTTTTTGGGCCGGGTAACCAACAGCCACCAGACTGATGGGAATGATGTGTAAAGGTAATTCCAGAAGAAGTTTGATCTTTTTTATCCGCTCTTCACGGGGATAAACGGCAATCCACACAGCGCCAAGATTTAGTCCGTGTGCAGTCAGTAAAATGTTTTGAGTTGCGGCGGCGCAGTTGAGCGCCAGGTAGCGATCATTGCTTTCTTTACCCAAGTCGCCACAAACAGCCAGCGCCAGTGGGGCCTTGTAGAGCATTTTTGCATACGGATGAAAATCGGCAATCTGGTTTAATAAACTGCGGTCGTTAATGATCAAAAAATGCCAGGGTTGTTTGTTGTGGGCAGAGGGGGCCTGCATGGCTGCGCGCAGTAAACTTTCAATCTTTTCTGCCTCAACCGGTTGATCTGTAAACTGACGAATGCTGCGTCTGGTGTAGATGGCTTCCAGCGCTTCCATGATTCTTCTCCCTATTTATTTACCAGACAATTTATTGAAACACAGCTTGAGGATCAAAACAAAAATTGGATAATGGGAAAAACCAATTATCTATTAGACTCAAGCAGATGGCGCATATAATCGCTGATTAATTTGGCCAACTGATTGGCAGAAATTAACAATGATTTTTTTCGGAAAAATACAGATCGGGCTCAGAAAATTTTAAGTTTTGAATGACTCCCTTTTTCAGTTGGTAATGATAAGCATGGTAAGTCAGTTATCCATCCTGAATATTAAATCAGTTATTCACATAAATTAATCGAAACCTTTGAAGAAAATCATTAAGAATGTCATTCCCGTCCAGGCATGTCATTCCCGCGCAAGCGGAAATCCCTAAGTTGACAGGTTTGGAGAATCCCCGATTTTTTCAAAGGTTTCTAATCCATTTTTAACAAAACTTTGCCCATGCTTTTACGTGACTCGATGTAACGATGAGCATCGGCTGCGTGTTCCAGCGGAAAAATTTTGCCAATGACCGGGCGAATATCGTGCAGTGAAACAAATTCGCGCAAACGGAAAAAACAATCCATAGTGCGTTTGATGTCTTTTAATAAATATCCCAGATGGAAAGCAAAAATGCCGATCGACTTGTGCGACATGGTAGCGATGTCGATGCGAGGCAGGTCTTTGTATGTTTTGTACCAGGAAAATGGATTCCACTTTTTTAAATTAAAGCTGGCAAAGCCAGCGACCACAATGCGCCCAAAGAAGCGAAGCAAATTTAAATTTTTTTTGTAAATGTCACCGCCAACCATTTCCAACACCACATCAACGCCATCTGTTAACTTTTTTATTTGTTGATCATAATCGGTTTGTTTGTAGTTAATGGCATATGTGGCGCCAAGGTTTTTAATGAATTCCAGTTTTTCCTGATTGCTGGCCAAACCAATTACGGTGCAGCCCAATTTGGCACACAACTGAACTGCTGCACTGCCCACGCCACCGGCGGCGGCCGTAATTAAAACAGTTTCTTCAGGTTTCACTTTAGCCATTTCAAACAAAGCTACCCAGGCAGTCATGTAATTCACCAGAAACGAGGCGCTTTCTTTCATGTCGAACTGGTCAAGCGCCGGGATAGCCTGATGTGCAGGAACGACGACTTTTTCGGCGTAACAACCGAATTTTGTGCCAACCATAACGCGTTGCCCGAGGCGAATCTCATCCACGCCAGGGCCAACAGCGTCGATGATTCCGCTGCCTTCCATGCCTGGTGTGTAAGCGTTTTTAGGCTTCCAACCATAAAGTCCTTTGCGCGATAAAATTTCAGCATAGTTTACGCCAGCATAGTGTAATTTAACGCGTACCTCGCCCTTGCCTGGCGTGGGCTCAGGGACCTCGGTTATCTTTAAGATTTCAGGTCCGCCTTTTTGGGCTAATAAAATGGCTTTCATGAATTAAATTCCGCCTTTTTTGTAAAGCGATCAAGCAACGAGTAAACGACTGGAATAATGAACAGCGTTAAGAAAGTAGAGGTTGATAAACCTCCTACTACTACAGCGCCCAATGGCTTTAACGCTTCGCCCCCCTGACCTAAGCCCAGAGCAATGGGCAGCATCCCGAAGATGGTTGTCAAAGAAGTTATCAAAATGGGACGTAAGCGGGTGGCGCCGCCTTCGATAATGGCCTCTTTTTTTGTCAGTCCACGGTCTCTAAGTTGATCGATGTAATCTAACAATAAAATACCATTATTAACAACAATTCCTACCAACATGATGGCGCCTAAAAAGGCATTGGTACTAATGGCCGCATTAAAAATGAACAATCCCAGCAGAACGCCAATGATGGAAAGGGGAATGGTCAGGGCGATGGTAAACGGATGAATAAATGAATTGAATTGAGACCCCATGACCACGTAAACCAGAAAAATGGCAATTATCAGGGCATTGCCGAGGCTGGTAAAAGATTTTTTAATGCCTCTGGACATGCCGCCGTAAGTGATGAAGTAGCCAGCGGGCAGGACAAGTTCTTTTAAGGTCTTTTTGACTTCAGTGTTAACAGCTTGCCGGGAGCGGCCTTCAATATCCGCTAAAATTTGTACCACGCGTTGCTGGTCAAAATGTTTAATTTCGCCGGGACCGCGGTCTGGCAGTACTTTTACCAGCCGGTTTAGGGGAATGGCCTGACCCTGGCGGTTGAAAACAGGCGTTTGCAACACTCGATTAATATTCCCTCGGGCTTCCTCGGTAAGGCGAAGTACAATGTCGTATTCTTCGCCAAATGCGCTAAAGCGGGAGATGGGGCTGCCCAATACCGCGCTGCGCAAGACGCTGGCAATTTCGCTGTAAGAAATGCCCAAATCAGCTGCTTTAAGCCGATCGACGATTAACCGATATTCGGGCACGCCTTCTTGTAATGAACTGGAAATGTTAACCACCCCAGGAATTTTGCGGATGCGGGCCAGGGCGCTGTCGCCCAGTATTTTTAAAACTTCCAGGTTGTCACCATTGATGTGTACATTAATAGGTTGGGTTTGCATACCGGCAGTTACATCAATTTGTTTAACCTTTGCTTTTAAGCCCGGGAATTTCTGGCAAAAGGTGCGGATTTTTGCCATTACAGGTTCGATTTGATCAAAATAAGCAGGTTTTAGATCCACCGTGATTTTGGCTGAATTACTTTTGTTTTCACCGATGCGAACGGACTGTCCTGCCACACTAAAAGTTTTTTCGACCTGTGGCTGTTTAAGCAATTCTGCCTCAATTTCATCGGTAACCTGCATGGTGCGTTCCAGGCGTGTGCCGACTGGCAGTTCCAGTTGCACTTCAAATTGGCCCTGATTAATGGCGGGCAACAATTCTACATCGAGTCGGGGAGCAATTAAGGCAACGAATAATATGAGGATGGCGGTAGCCAGTAGTAAGGTCAGCCGGCGATGGGCCAGACTCCAGCGAATGCCTTTTTTATAGGCCTGAGTAAGCTGTTCAATGGCCTTTTGCCACCAGTAGGCCAATCGATACAAACCTTTTGTTTCCCGTTCAATCCGCATCAATCGGTAGCTCAGCAGCGGTACAACAGTCAGGGCAACAACGATGGCTAAACTTAAGGCAAAGACCACGGTTAAAGCCAGTTCGCCCAAAAGTACGGCGGCAAGTCCAATCAAAAAGGCCAAAGGCAAAAAAACGACAATGGAGGTTAAAGTGGATGAGGTAATGGCCATGCCAACTTCTTTGGTAGCTTCGATTACGGTAGTAAACCGATTGCCTCCAGAATTTTTTTGCAAATGTCGAAAGATGTTTTCCAGCACTACAACCGATGAATCCACAATCATTCCCACGCCTAAGGCCAAACCGCCCAGAGAGATGATGTTAATAGACAGCCCGGCCCAGTTAATCAATAAAAAGGTTGCGATGATGGAGAGGGGGATGGAAAGGGCAATAACCAGTGTGTTGCGCAGGCTGCCTAAAAAGAGGAAAATGACAATGGCGGCCAGTCCTGCGCCCAAAAAGGCATTACGCACCACGTTGCGAATCGATTTCTTGATAAAAATAGATTGATCTTCAATGACCTTCACTTTGATGTCCGGCGGGAAAAGTGGTTGTAAGTCAGCCAGTAAGTCACGTACCTGATTAACCATGGCCACCGTGTTGCCGCCGCTTTTTTCCCGGATGCTTAAACCAACAATTTCTTCTCCGTTCAGTTTAGAAACAGTTAACCGATCTTTGCGCGTAAAGCTTACCTCGGCCAGATCCTGCAAATAAACGGGAACACCGGAACGGTAGCTGACAATCACCTTTTTAATTTGTTTAAGATTCGTAAATTTCCCTTTTAATTGAAGCAGTTGTTCGTTGAACGCGCTTTTAATCTTGCCGGCAGTAACATCCAGGTTTTCTCTGGCAATTGCGGCGGCCACTTGAGGCAGCGAAAGGTTGTAATAGTAGAGCTTTTGCGGATCGATCTTGATTTCTACGTTGCGTTCGTAACCGCCAAATAGAGTTGCAGTGGCTACATCGGGCAAACGCAAAAATTGATTTTTAATCTTTTTGTCCACAAACTCACGAATTTCGTCCAGCGATCGTGTTTCCGAATAAAAACCGAGTTGAATGCCTGGCGGAATAAAATCTTGTACCTGTAAAATTTTAGGTTCCAGGGCCTCACGCGGGAAATTACTGCGTGCTTTGTTGATTTTGTCCTGTACATCCAACTTAGCCTGATCGAAATCTACACCCCATTCAAAACGCACCATTACGCGGCAAACAGCATTTTGAGAAACGGTTTCTATTTCGTCAACATCATCCAGTGTGCTTAATTCTTCTTCCAGGGGCTTGGCTATCTGTTCTTCGATTTCTTCCGGGCCAACGCCAGGGTAGGGAACCAGTACAACCACGACTGGGGCCACAAATTCCGGCCAGAAAGAAACCGGAATTTTGGGAATCGAAAAAAGGCCAAGCACAACAACAGTAACGGTAAATAAAAAAGTGGCAACCGGCCGTTTAATGGAAATTTCTGTTAATTTCATGGTTGTTCCTCTACCTCTACTTTTACGCCATCATCTAGTAAATTCTGACCAAACACGACGACTTTTTGACCTTCTTTAAGGCCTGAAAGGACTTCAATGCGCTCATCAAAAATTTGTCCCACCTGCAAAAATTGTTTTTGTGCCTGGCCGTTTTCAACGGTAAAAACGAAATATTCCAGACCGGAACGAATTAAAGCATCGGTCGGGATGGTGAGCGCTGTTCGTTCGGCAAAGCTAAATTCAACAGAGGCAAACATATTGCTTTTAAACTGTAAATTTGGATTTTGCAATTTTAGTTGAATAATGAGGCTATGGGTTTGCGCGTCTTGTTGCGGCAAAACGCGGTAAATCGATGCTTTAAATTTCTGATCACCCAGGGCGGTAAACTGCACGGTTGGTTTCTGCTTAAGATTCAAACGAGTTTGCCACTCTTCCGGTACACGTACTTCGATTAATATTGGATTCATTTGCGCTAAGCTGAAGGCTGGTTTTTGAACCGTAACCGTGGCGCCCTGTTCGATAAAATTTTGAAAAATCAGCCCGCTGATGGGAGCGGTAATCTCGTGGTCGGCGAATTCCATGCCGGGAATATCCTGACGAACGACTGCTAATACCTCGCCAGATTTGACGATTTGACCCAATTCAAAATTTTTTTTGATGACCAGGCCATTCACTTTGGAAAAAACGTCGATGGATTTAAAAGGTTTGGTCTGGCCATAAGCTTTTTCGGTTTGGCGAACCACTTCTTTTTTTACTGTAGTTACTACCACTTTAGGCAATTGCTTTGGTTGCGTATTAATTTGATTAACATTGTCGTTTTTTTTCTGACAAGAAAGGAGCAAAAGCGACAGAATGAATATGGAAATTGGGAGACGCATGTTATTCCTCCAAAATTACAATTGATCTTCAAAGATGGAAAAATCGGCCATGGCTTTGGCCAGTTCTATTTTATTCAGGATATGGCTGAAAACAGCCTGCCAGTACCCCATTTCGGTTTGCAATAAAGTCTTTTGTGCTTCAATCAGGTCCAGTGAAGAAACCACGCCCTGATCGTACTGTTTTTGTGCCAGATCCAGAGCCTGTTGTGCCAGCTCAATATTGGCCTTTTGTGAGGCGATTTTTTGAGCCGCCTGTTCAAGTGAGATGAGCGCCTGGCGAATTTGCAATTTGATATTTGCTTCAATCTCTTTCTTTTGTTCCTTTAAGGCAAGGTTGTTGTAATAAACCGCTTTTGCCTGGTAATGTGAATTAAAGCTGTCAAAAATAGGCCAGCTTAGCTGCAGACCAATATTGTAATTGGTGTAAAATTTTTCCGGTTCCATGGGATTAAAACCATTGAGCACGGAGAAATTAGAAACCAGAGCTAAATTGGGTTTATTACCAGCCGCTACAATCTTTTGCTGAGTTTGTAGTATGATTTTCTGCTGGTCAAGCTGTTTGAGTTCCTGTCGATTGGTAAGGGCTCGGGTCAGGTACTCCTCTTCATCATAAGGTAATGGCGTGAATTGAAGTTCGCCCTGCGGTTCAATGGGTTTACCTTCAACTCCGGTAACTTTTGCTAAATAAGCCAGACTTTTCTGATAATCAGCCTGAACGGTTCGCAGACGGCTTTGATCGTTCTGCATTTGCACCTGGGCTCGTAACAGTTGAAACTTTGGCAACTGGCCGGCAGCAAAACGCTTTTGGGTGATTTTCAGATACTTTTGTGTACGCTGCACATTCTGTTCGGTAAGATTTAACATTTTTTTGGCCAGTAAAGCGCCGTAATAAGCCTGCAGCACCTGAGCGGTGACCGCAATTTTTTGTTTTTCTTTTTCCAGATCGTTCAACTGTAGCGACAATTGAGAAATCTGAATGGCATGGTCAATGCGCCACCAGGTAAACAACGGCATCTGTAACTGCAGAGCCAGATTCATGCGGTTGGGCGTGCCAAAAGTGAGCTTACGGGGCGGTTCCCCTGGACCGGTGGAAAATTCAATGGTGCTCAGGCGGCCCACGCGCGTGTAACCAGAACTTAAGCTGACCACCGGCAAACGTTGTGCCTGGCTGGCTTTAAGTTGCATGATGGATTGCTTTTTCTGAAAATCGGCTGCTTTTAACAGGTGATTGGCCTGATAGGCCGCCTGCAGGCATTGTTTAAGAGTCCAATGATCTTCGGCCCGGATTAGGTGAACCCAAATAATTAAAACAAAAATGAGATAGGGTTTGATCTTCATGTTCATCCCTTTATTGAGTTATTTTTTTCTTTTTCTAAAATGGATAATAGCCTGTTCAAAAGATCGATTAATTCCTGAATTTCCTGATGGCTTTTGCCATGGATCAATTGCTTGTAAACTTCCACCATTTTTTCTTTTCGTTCTTCAATCATTTGATTGGCCTTGTTGGACAGGCTTAATAAGGTCTGGCGCCGGTCGTTGGGATTAGTTCCCCTTTTAACCAAACCTTGTTCTTCCATGCGCATCAGCATTTCACTAACTGTGCTTTGGGCATTGCCAAGCATTTGGCGTAATTGTGTAACGGTCATCGGTTGATGATGGTAAAGCAACATGAGAATGCGGTATTGAGCCAGGGAAAAATCGCCAATTTTTGAAACCTGGCCGGCTAAATGGTGGAGGTAATGCATCAATCTGGTAAAGCCAGTAGCTATTTCTTCTAACTGTTGCTGACGTTTCATTTTTATCGCTTTCCGATTAATCGGTTTCCGATATATTACAAAATGGTTTAATAATGATCAAGAGTTTTTGAAGAAATTAAATGAATAGCCATCGCCCTCCTCAAGAAGAATGTTGAGTGTTTAATTTTGAATTTTGAATGAGAATCTACAAATTTTTACCAGTTGCCAATTACCAGCTTTTAATCATCAGTCTGTTGATTGGAAATAAATAGTTAACCGTTTAATTAATCGAAGGCAATTAGTGCATCTAAATGCAATCAAAACATAAAGTTATAACCTTATGCGGGGGTGCAAAATTCTTATTGGTTTTAAGCCCATTGATTTTTTAAATCACATCTTATGGGGATTTAAGGGGAAAGAAAAAAAAAGGAAAGGCGTGCGTTGCCCTTACAATCAAATGCACAAAATTCATTGACAATAATGCTGTAAATTTTGCTGGGCCTGGGGCTATTAATTTTACTTTGCGATAATCTATTTTAGAAAATTTTAGCCCTAATTGAAGAGTCGCGTACTGTTTGTGCTTATTCTACTAATTGATGTAAAGCCTTGACCTCGATGAACAGCCGACAATTTAATTCTTCTAATTCTTTTGCCTGTTTTTCCAATTTTTCCGCCAGAGCTTCAATCTCTGCAGCGTGTTGCTCTATTTCTTCTTCGGTACGTTCAAAATCCTTCTCCCCATCTTTTTCTCCAAACAGGCTGGAAAGCACAGCAACAAGACCGTTAGCAGCGAGTTTGGTAATGGTTTTGATGGCAAATTTACCTGACTCCATGCCAACTTTTTTAGCATTATTAAGGAGTGAAGTCGCCTTATTGTAATAGCTGGCCACCAGCCTCTGTTCTGATTTGGTTAAATTAATCTGAGAATCATCGATGAACAGCTGATAATCTTCATTAATTCGAACCACAGTACCCGGCATTAAATCTGATTTGATTACAACGGTTTCCTCATCCAGGTCTATGTCAAAATCCTCCAGGGAATATGGGCATTCGTTCTTGTGAGCAAATAAAAGAGTGGGCAAAAGAACAAAAAGAAAAAGAAAATTTTTAAATTTAATCATGGTTGATACCTCCATCCGTCATTCTGCATTAAAATTACGGAATGACCTGCTGAAAGTTTCGATCAGTAAAAAATTAGAAAAAAATTGATTTTTAATGATCCTGTCTGTATTATTGTAGTGATAAAAAAGCTTAATTAAGGGAGAGGAAGATGCATGTTCAGGCATCCGTAAAACAAATTCCTCTCGATTTAAGTGATTTTCTAAATCAGCAATCACTTAAACAGCTTTTACTAAAACGTAAATCTCATCATAATTTCAAGAAACAACCATTAAACTTTAAGCAAATTTCTCAACTTCTCTGGGCTGCACAAGGTATTTTACCAGATGGACGCAGAACAGCGCCTTCGGCCGGTGCGTTGTATTCATTTAAAATTTTTCTTTCCGTGGCTTTACCTCCAGAACGAATGAATCAGGGACTTTATCTTTTCACCCCAGAAACTGAAAAACTGGAGCTCATATTCAAGGGCAATTTTCAAAAAAAATTATTTGAGCAAGCTTTATCCCAGAAATGTATTATCCAGGCACCTGTTTGTATTGTGCTTACGGCTAAATTATTCCCTGTGCAGCAAACTTATGGTAATCGGGCCATTACTTACATCTTTTTGGAGGGGGGGCATATTGGGCAAAATATTTATTTGATGGCTACCGCTTTAAATTTAGGAACGGTTGCCGTTGGGGCTTTTCACGACGAAGGTGTGAGCCAGATATTAATGCTTTCAGGAGATGAAATTCCGGTTTACCTGTTTCCTGTAGGCATTCCTTTAGATTAGATTAGAAACTTATTACATCAAATGAGCATAAAAATTTATGTGGAATTAATTAAGGAGGTGAAGTCATGCCACTACAAAAATTAAGAAATTTTCTGGATGAGCAGGGGGTACGCTATGTGCTTATTGTCCATTCACCGGCGTACACAGCTCAGGAAATCGCTGCCTCGGCCCATATTCCGGGCAAAAAATTGGCCAAAACCGTAATGGCCAAAGTGGACGGACAAATGTCCATGTTTGTTTTACCGGCCACTTATCATCTGGATTTGGATAAGTGTAAAATGGCTATGAATGTCAAAGAGGTCGAGTTGGCCACTGAAGAAGAATTCAAGTATCTTTTCCCGGAGTGTGAAATTGGCGCAATGCCGCCATTTGGTAATTTGTATGGTTTGCCCGTTTATGCCTGCAAAGAACTGGCGGAAAATGATGAAATTGCCTTCAATGCTGGTAGCCACAGAGAATTGATTAAGTTGCCTTTCAAAGATTTTGAACGACTGGCTAAACCTGAAATTCTCGATATATCCATGAAAATGTAAGGAGGTATTATGCCCCGTTTTATTCTTTTAACCAAACTTTCTCCCACCGCCATGAAGGATGCTAAAACCAGAGAACAAATAGGCCGCGAATGGTTCGAAACGGTCAAAGAAAAGTGCCCTGAAGTGCATTGGATTGATCATTACGCTCTGTTAGGCCAGTACGATTTTATGGATATTTACGAAGCGCCGGATGAAAAAACGGCAGTTAAAGTGGCCATGATTACCATGTCTAAGGGAGCGGTAAAGGCTGAAAGCTTGCCAGCCATTCCGTACAAGGAATATCTTGAAGTGATTAAGGACCTGTAATAATATTGTTTTTTGCAGTTGTATTTAAGAATCCTCAAACGGCTGGTTTTAGTTTTTAAAAAATGTGAAGATTGCAAATGAATAATATTGCCCTGAAATGCTCCCATTGTTAAACTTAGATAAAAAACAAAGGAGCATTCAGTGGCAACCTATGATGTTTTTTTCTACGAAGCATTTGATGAAGAACGTTTTTTATTGGAAAAATTTTTAAATTCTCAAATCAAAGCTGGCTTTGCCCCGGAAACCATTCAAGAAACCGGACATTCTTCTCCTCCCGCCCCGGTAATCAGTACGCGCACTCAATCTCACATCCCTGAAGAATGGGCCGTTCAGTTGAGGGCCATTTTATCGCGCAGTACCGGTTACAATCATCTGCTTGATTATCAGGAAACGACTGCTTTTAAAGGGCAATTAGGGTATTTGCCGCTGTATTGTAATCGTGCTGTGGCGGAACAGGCCATGCTTTTGTGGATGAGTTTGTTGCGTAAACTGCCTTTACAAATGGAACGTTTTAACTCATTTTCACGAAGTGGTCTTACTGGTCTTGAAAATGCGGGCAAAACTCTTTTGGTGGTTGGCGTTGGCAATATTGGTCGCGAAGTGGTACGCATTGGCCAGGGGCTGGACATGAAGGTGTTGGGCGTTGACCTGGTGAAAAAGTTTGAAGATACCGATTATGTTTCGATTAATCAGGGTATTAAGCAAGCTGATGTGATTGTGGCCGCAATGAATTTAACCAAACAAAATCGTGGTTATTTTAATTATGCTTTATTAAAACAAGCGCCCCGGGGAACGATTTTTGTCAATGTGGCGCGTGGAGAATTGTCGCCTATTGATGATCTTTATCGCTTGATGAAAGAGGAACACTTAGGTGGTCTGGCTCTGGACGTTTACGAACAGGAGAGCAAGTTAGGCGTTCTGTTGCGTTCTGGCGAATGTAACGGAAATGATCCTTTATTGAAGAAGATTCGGGAGTTACAAAAAATGCCCAATGTGATTTTTACACCGCATAATGCTTTTAATTCTGCCGAGGCGGTTGAACGCAAAGCAGAGCATAGTGTGAAACAATTAAAGCACTTGTTTGAAATGGGCCGCTTTTTATGGCCGGTCCCTGCTGAGTAGGAATTAAAATTGGCCACCGATTGGTTTTTTGCCACCGATTTACACAGATTGACACGGATTTAGTAATGAAATAAGTAACAAGTGACGAGTGACAAGTAACAAAGTTGAAGGAATGGGCTGTTATTTCCATTCAACCATTTAACCATACAGCCACTCAACTAAAAAAGACTATTCCTATAATTGATGAATTTTTTTACGATGGACTGAGGATCAATTTCGAATGTTTTCTTTTCTTTATTAAACGTAATTTTATGTACGAATTCCTGAAATTCGCCAAATTCATCTGTCCAAGACATCAACAAACACCAAATCGGCCAGCCGCCATTAGCAGCACTCGCTCTGGATTTTTGGGATTGCCGCAATTTAATTTCGATTTCCAGTGTATTGAGACCATAGGTCATTAAAACCGGCTGCAGTTCAATTTGCAGAAAGTCCGCCAGGCGTTCCTGGCAATACTGAATGGCAGCCCTAGCTATCTTCTTTCCATCTTTTTTAATAAATTTCCCTATATTGTTGAATAAATCATTCGAAAATTTTTCTTTTACATGTTTTTTAGAATAGATATTATGTGGGCCCCAGAATAACTGGAAATGAAATTCTTCTGAACTGGAGCCGGAGTAAAGGTGAAATTTCAGATCGCCAAAGCGAGTTGCATCTTCTGGAAATATTAATCTGGTTGATTCTTCCAGAATTTGCTT
>JAGHBR010000528.1 GCA_021160885.1 Caldisericaceae bacterium | reverse complement strand
CAGATACAATAGCCAACAATATGATTAATAATTCAACCAGCGAAATTTTCAGTAACACTGCAAAACCAAAAACAAGAATTCCAATATAAACTTGTATTCGAAGATTTTGCTGAGTTCTATAAGCTGTTCTTGCGCCATTTAGTGCATTTTTAAACGCCAGTATTAATCTATTATTTTTTCTCAAAGCTAAACCCCTAATAGAATGCTCAATAATTTTTCCTGCTTATCGAACATTATTTTTGATCCATTTTTATCTGCATGATCATAACCCAGAAGATGTAGTAGACCGTGAATTATAAGTGTCAGCAATTCAGTGTTAATAGAATGTTTTTTATCTTCTGCTTGAGAAATTGTCCTTTCCAATGAAATAACAATATCTCCTAAAAAATCGTTTCCTGTTTCAGGGTTTTTAATACCGGATTGAAACGAAAGGACATCTGTCACACTTTCAATACCTAAGTATTTTTTATTCAAATAAAGAAGCGTATTATCTGTTTCAAGTGCAATTGCTAATTCAGAGTTACCGACATCTAAAAGGTCCAATACTCGGGAAATGTTTTTTTCAAGTTCTGATATATCTACGTCTGCGGCAATAGAATCATTCTTAATAATTGTAACCATTAATGTTTATTTTAAATCCTCGTTTGGATATTTCATCCTGTGGTGATAAGAATTTCTAAACGTTCGAGTAAAAGACCTAATTATGACTTGTAGGTCTTTAAAAGTTAAATCAGCATCATTCAGTTGGCCCTCTTCTTGATAGTAATTGACAGAATCCTCGACTATTTTTGAAATATCATCAATAGTTTTAGGTAATTCAGAACGCATACGGGCTTCACAACCATCTGCCAACATTAATAAGGCGGTTTCTTTACTCTGAGGTATAGGACCGGGATATCGAAATAAGCTCCGTTCAATATCATCTTCACTACCCGCATCCATTACTGCTTGTCTAAATTGATATCTGGTAATTGTAGTTCCGTGGTGTTCAAGGATAAATGCTTGAATTCGGGGTGGAAGGTGGTATTTTTTTGCTAATTTGATTCCGTCCGTTACATGTTGAATAATTGTCGCTGCTGCTAAGACGGGATCCATATCTTCGTGGGTATCAATTTCGCCAAATTGTTGATTTTCGATAAAAAACCCAGGATTATTAATTTTGCCGATATCATGATATAAAGCACCAACACGTGTCAATAAAGCATCTCCTTTTACTTGACGAGCGGCTTGTTCGGCAAGATTTGCAACTTGCAAACTATGCTGGTAAGTTCCTGGCGCATTTGTTAATAGATTTTGGAGTAATGGGTTGGCTGGGCGGGAAAGGTCTAGTAATTGTAAAGCGGTTGTTTTTCCAAGTAATAAGGAAAGCAAATATTGAAAAAGCAATGCCAAGCTAATTGATAAAACACCATTTGCAAAGGATGCTCCAATAAGTGTACTGGCGCCCGTTATATCTAAGAAAGCGTTCAAGATGCGGTAGGATAAAACAATTGCACTTCCTCTTAAGGAAAGAGCCAAACCTGCAATAAAAAATATATTAATTCTCCTTCCGCGCCCCAAAACAAAAATAGCGATTGTAGAAGGGATAAAATAATATAAAGCAAGATCTACAGAATTATTTTGGTCATATGCAGATAAAATGCTCAATAATAGTGTCCCAATCAAGCCCGTTTCATATCCATAAACACTTGAAATGGTTAAACCAAATGCTGCAACAGGAAATAAATAAGGAAGAATGGTATGGTTTGGAATGATAAAACGTGCAGCGATCATGAAGATGAAAAAAATAAATATGACTATCGGAAGACCTTGTATAGATTGTCCCTTGGTTTGCTTCAGTCGCCAAAAATATAAAATAACCATTACAACCATTACAATAACAAGCAGCCCCGCAGAGAGGTAGTCGTATATTTTATTTATAGGTTCTGTATATCCTAACGCTTGGAGTGCCTCCCATTTAAGGGGGTCAATAACTTCACCGCTGTTGACAATAATTTCTCCAGCAGCATAACTTTTTACCACAGGAACAACAGCATCACGGGCAGCGGCAATTGCTTCCGCTGTAATTTCATTACTATATAAACTGTTTGCAACAATCATTTGAGTGACAAGTTCACTAATGACTTTTGTTTCCTGTTCTGAGAAATCAAAGCTTATTAAGGGTGAAAGGTTTCTTTGAACCTTAACCACTTGATCTTCACGAATAGTAGATCTCATTACCTGTTCGAGCAAATGTAATGATTCAGATTGAATTATTTCCCATCGTTCATCCGGAATTGTTGCAAGTTCTCGCGCTATATCCTCTGATATCACGATATTTTTTATTGCTTGAATATCAGCGATCTTTTGGTCAAGCTTAGCATAAGGATCATTTCTGGTAATTGTTATAAAGCTGAGAATGGTTTTAAGCGTTTCGATTTGCTTTCTGCTTATAGCAGGATCCGCAGGAAGATATACAGGTGAAACTGTCTTTTCAGCTTCATCCTTTGCAAGATTTGTCAGGTAATCACTTGTGAAGGAAAAAGTTCGCGGGGAATTAATATCCTGGAAAGCAACATCACCGATTTTAAGAAGGGATGGGGCCGGTCGTAAAGATATCGGCAAGATTATTGTTAAAAAGATGAGAATGGCAATAATAATTACAACAAATGCCTTTAATAACTTGCTTTCGGATATTCTTTTATTAAATCTACTTAGGACTAGGTTTGCCATTGATACTTTCAGAGAGCTTTCTTTTTACAATTTTGCTTATTCGATCGTTTGAAGCACGCCCTTTCACTTGTGTAATAACATTCCTCATTACAAAACCCATTTGTTTGAAAGAAACAGGTGAAATCTCAGAAATCACTTTTTCAATAATTTTGCTTAGTTCATTATCGGACATTTCTG
>JAGHBR010000101.1 GCA_021160885.1 Caldisericaceae bacterium | reverse complement strand
TTTCAGGACCGCTATCTGCTCCAACGTTTATTCGCATAATTTTGTCCATGTTTTGCTCCTTTCAATTTCATTAATAGACAGTTTTGTGTTTTATACACCGAAAAAGGGTTGAAATTTTAATAATTGCTTAATTCAAACAAGTATCAGGTATGCTGCTCATTCATTACAAATTCTTGCATCAATTATGCCATTATGAAAATCTATATAAAATCAGGGCGTAAGTGCTTGTTGGCAAGATCATAGTGCAAGATATTTTGACACCTGTAACGGTCACTTTACAGATAGATTAGCTTAGAAGTAACTCGGCTTGCACCGGGTATGGTTCTGTTGCTTTACTTCAAGATTAAAATAGTGTATCATAAATTCGTGAGCAGTATATGCAGGGTTTCATGTGGCAAGATTAGCTAATTTCACTTGCAGGGATTTAGCAATGAAAGACATCATTACTATGTATGAAATCTGGGAAGAGTTCGTTAATAACAATAATTTAAATTCGAAAATTGATGTATTAGTTTCCCGTTCATGGAACCGTTGTCTGAATAAAAAGCTCAGCTATAATCGGGCCCCTGATGGTTTTATACTCACTCAAAATAAGCTACGAGAACGACTGGATCAAAATGCATTATTGATTAGAGCATCACGTGCTGTTGTCCCAGGAATTAGACGGTTTTTAAAAAATGCTGATTATACGTTGCTTTTATGTGATCCGGAAGGCTATGTTCTTACAGCTTATTGCAATAATTCATTTTCAAATCTTGTAAATAAAGTTCAGTTAGCGCCAGGTGCTAATTGGAGTGAGAAAAATAAAGGAACTAATGCCATTGGTACGGCTTTAATAGAGGATGTTCCTTTAAGGGTTCTGGGTGCTGAACATTTTATTAAAGAAAATCATGCCATTTCATGTTGGGCATCTCCAATTAAGGATAGGAGGGGTGATACCATTGGTGTTTTGGATATTTCCGGGAAATTCAGTGGTAAACGCAACCCCATTATAAAATCTCATCGAATTTCAGACTTGGTTCTTTTGGGTGCCGCAAGTATTAGCAATAATCTCTACCTTTTGAGATTACAAGAAAACTTCCGTTATTGCAGCAAAGATTTACAGCTTATTTCTAAGCTCCTGAATCAACAACATATAGCCTTCGATAATGAAGGACGTATTACCGATTTTACTGATACTGCCGTTAAGTCTTTGTCACTTAAAAAAAGTGATCTGACAGGAAAACATTTAATGGAAATCTTGGCACCGGCTTCAGGGCATTTCTCAATTGCCATGCCCAACACATCTCATATTAAAGACCAACCATCAGAGCCTTTTATTTCGAGCCTTCACGGCCTGATAAGAAATCTGGAAATTGTAGCTGACCAACTTAATCTTTCTCCCAATCCCTGGTCAGACAAACCAACGAATAGCGGGACTTGGATTGGATCTGGTGCCCTCTCTCAAAAGGTATTAAAATTGGCTTCTAAAGCAGCTCTTTCCAATTTCCCAATTATTCTGCAAGGAGCCAGTGGCACTGGTAAAGAACTTATCGCCCGCTACATTCACGACCATAGTTTTCGCCGCCATGGTCCTTTTATCGCTCTAAACTGTGCGGCTTTGCCTCCTAATTTGATTGAAAGTGAATTGTTTGGATATGTTGAAGGTTCTTTTACGGGTGCTAAACGGGGAGGTAAGCCAGGAAAGTTTGAGCTTGCTAATCAAGGAACCATTTTTCTTGATGAAATTGGGGATATGCCGTTAGATGCACAGGTTGCCATTTTGAGAGCTTTACAGGAGAAGGAGGTTGCTAGGATTGGTGACATTAAAACGATAAAGATCGATGTCAGAATTGTGGCAGCAACCCATCAAAACTTGCAAGAATTGATACAGCAGAAATTGTTCCGGCAAGATCTTTATTACCGTTTGGGAGTGATTACTATCCATTTGCCTAATCTGAGCGAACGTAAAGAAGATATCCGAGAACTAGTCCATTATTTTACCCGCCAGGCCTGTTACGACATGGGCAAACCAACTATGGAAGTTAATGAAGACATTTTTCCGTATTTTTATGGACACGATTGGCCGGGTAACGTTAGGGAGTTGGAAAATTGCATTGCTAATATGGTTGCCATGACTGAAGGAGAACGTTTGACTGTTAATGATCTTCCCGTTACGATTAAAAACAAACAGGGCAAGCCTAAATTATTCGATGAAAACAATAAGCTATTGATGCAATTTAAGAAGAATGCCATTATTGAGGCTTTAAAACAAAGTAAAGGCAAAATTGCGCCGGCATCTAGGATTTTGGGAATCAGCCGCACTTCTCTTTATCGTAAAATACGGGAATTAGAGATTGATCCACATCAAACTAAATGACTCAACTTTCTGAGTTGTTCTAAAAACAGCTGAAAAAATTTACAGGGATGTTCCGGTATGGCTTTCGTTCATTCTCGCCGGACGTCCATGGCCAGCTTCCGAGGCGTCCGCAGCGAATCACCATCCAGGCGATTTGTCCGGCGGCCAAAACCGTTATGAGCCAAGCCCGAACATCCTGTAATGTCCCTGGCAATGCAAGCTGGATATTTGACACAAGCCTGTAATCTTTTTTTAAAAAATCTTTAAAAGTTAAAAATTATAATTTTTCACTAACATATCTATTCCCACCTGAATCAGGCCCCACAAAGCTCCTGACGCATCCCTCTTGCAGAAGTATCCAAGGTTAGCCCATGTTTAACAGCGTAAAAAATATATTGTATTGATTTAATTCAACCACTTGCAGACTTTAAAACGGTCGAGTGGCACTACATTTGTTTCATTTTGTTAATTTATCGTTTTTTCTGTGCGTCCTGGCTATGGTGATATCTCCAATGCGTCGTAGATTTTTTTCAATTTTGGCTCGGCAATGGTCGTTTTTCTAATATGCGGTATATGACCATCTTTTTGTTTGAATGTTGCCGTAACCCGTTGTTGTCTAGAAAGTATTTTTTTTAAGGATGACCAGCTGTCGTTGATACCATTATTTTTC
>JAGHBR010000493.1 GCA_021160885.1 Caldisericaceae bacterium | reverse complement strand
ATATTGTAGTGGTAATAAAATTTTTTGACATGTTGTTTTTTAAGGACTTAACGCACTTTACTGTTCAAGATGGGTTAAGTGGAGATAAAGTATCAAGGATTTTTAAGACTAATTTTGGCAAAGAGGAATCTGTGATGAAAGCCCATTCAAAATTCAAAATCCAACATTCAAAATTTCTTAAAAGTGTTCAGTGCGTTTCGCCGGCAGGTAATAAATCAATTTCTTTTTACTGTTAAGATGGTAATGTCATCACTTTGCGGAGCCTGACGCGCAAATTCGTTTAAACGTTCAACAATGTAATTATTCAATTCCTTTGCCGAAAACTTAAAACCACTGTAAAGCAAAATTTCCTGCAAACGCTGTTCTCCAAATTCCTGTTCGGCTAAATTCATACATTCCGTTACACCATCCGTGTACATAGTAATCAATTCGCCAGGCTGCAATTGCCCTTTGCCAAGTTCATATTCAGCTTCAGGAAAAATTCCCAACAAAAAGCCGCCTACCGAAAGTTCTTCAATTTGCCCGTTTTGAGTTAAAAGATACGGTGGATTGTGCCCGGCGTTTACATATTCAAAAAGGCCGCTTGATGTGTTTAGTTTCAAAATAAAAAAGGTAATAAAATGTTCAATGGAAGTGTTTTTGTAAATCAAATGATTTAATTTTTGTGTAATTTGACTCAACGTGTAATTTTCGCCGTACAAAGTGTGTAAGGCAGCCTGCAAGTTAGACATCAGCAGAGAGGCAGGCATTCCTTTACCGGAAACATCGGCTATCGTTAAAATTAGTTCGTTTTCATTGAGACGTAAAATATCAAAATAATCGCCGCCTACCTGCTTGCTAGGAATATTCAGACCATGAATATCGAAGGATTGAAGCAGCGGGAATTCACCGGGCAGCAAACGACTTTGGATATTGCGGGCAATGTTTAGCTCTTCTTCCATCCGCTCTTTTTCGATGGTCTCTTTAATCAGGCGGGCATTTTCCAATGAAATCATAGCAATATTGGCCAGTGTCGAAACAAATTCCAACTGTAATGGCTCATAAGGTTTGCCGTCCATGCGTGTCCCTAAAAAGATGAACCCGCCAATTTTATCTTTTTTAGCCATGGGTACCAAAAGTTGGATTTTTGACTCAAGCAGATATTTGAACTGCTCCGATTCGTTCACCAAAAGCGGGCCTTCAATATTAATTAATTGATCACACTCTTGTAACAATTCCTGACAACAATCTTCCTGAAAATAAGAGCCCTGTCTGAAAACGACCTGCCAGCCCTCTTCCTTTTTTAAAACTACAAAAAATTGATTGACCAGTAATTGGCCCATTAACGAGAATGATAGTTGCTTTAAAATCTGTTCCTCTTCAAATATCTGATTTAACTCTTTGCCAATTTCAAACAGCGTGTTAAGTTCCTGAATTTTTTCATCCAGAGAACGATTTACCTTTTTAAGCTCTTCAATAATCAGGGCATTTTCAATGGCCTGCCCGGCAATGTTACAGATTGAAAATAAGAAATCGATTTCGTCATTATTGAAAGGCTGTTTTGTTAATTTACGGCCAAAGCCCAGCAGCCCTTTCAGTTTATTGTTGAACATAATGGGCAGCAGCAACTCAATTTGGACTTCTTTAAACTCTGCGGCCCCTGGCCAATCCTCTTCCGAAAGCAAAATCGGTTCTTCAGGAGCATCGTAAATTGTTAAAGTTCGATTTAACCAGCTTTTTTCCACGCCCTTCGCTTTTAAAACTTTAAACTCATTTTTTGCCGTTTTGATTATCGCCAGGCCACGGCTGATTAACATGCGTCCCATGGAAATAAGTAACATATTATCTAAGATGCTTTGTAAATCCAGAGAGGCATTGAGTTGTTGGCTCAACTCAAACAATGAAGAAAGTTCCAGTAAACGCTTATCTAATTCTTTGCTTTCCAGCTCAGATTTATGACGTTCACGAAAGCTGCTTAAGTAGGAAGCTTTCATTGTTCTTTTTCCGGTTTTTTAAACTTGATTAAATGGACTGCGTTTTTTTGCCCCGGACGAATTTCAAAACGGACTTCATCCATTACTTTTTTCATCAAATGAATGCCCAACCCCCCGACTTTGGCATTTTTCATGGAATGATTAATATCAGGTTCCGGCAATTTTTCTGGATCAAAACCCGGCCCGTAATCTGTCACAACAATTTCCATTTTATCAGAATCCAACCAAATTTCAATATCAATTTTTTTGGAGGCGTCATATTGGTAGGCATGCTTAATGGCATTGGTACATGCCTCATCCACAGCCAGTGCAATCTGATCAATTTGCTCGCTGTCAAAATGCGCCTCTCCGGCCAGCCTTTGGATGAAATCCCTGATCGTTTGTAAATTGTCGGTCGAGGCCGCAATCTGCAACTTAAAACGCTGTTTCTTATTTTTTTTATTTTTTCTCATATATTTAGTTTCGTAATAATTGAGTAAAAGTTGCCAAACTTAAAATTTTTCCAGTGCTTCTGCTTCCTGATTGTAAATTTCGAAAAGAGCTGGAAAGCCCAACAGATCGAATACTTTGTACACGCGATCAGAAAGATTGCAAAGTTTGATGTCACCACCATTATTCCGCACTTCTTCAATAAAGCCCATAAAAACGCCCAGGCCGGCGCTACTGATGTAATCCAGGTCTTTAAAATTTACTACTATCTTGTAGCGCCCGTTTTCTACCAACTCGCTTAAAGCGCTTTCAAACTGAGGAACAGTGTGTGCATCTAAAAAACCGGCCGGATAAAGAACGGAAACATCGTTTTTGTCAAGCCGTTTAACTTGAAAGCCTTTCATGTATTGCCTCCTAATTATTCAATTCTTTTCAGCAAAATTAAAGTCAAATCATCATGTAAATGGTGATCACCTACAAACTTAAAAACGTCTTCAATTAATCTTTTTTTAATGATTTCCACTGGTTGGTCGGCAAATTGCTTTAAAATGTCGGCCAGTCGCACTTCCGTGTATTCATCAAGCTTGCCGTTCATGGCTTCGGAAAGACCATCGGTGTAAAACACAAGCACGTCGCCTAAGTCAATATCAATAAGATGTTCCTGTAAAGAATCCTTAAAAATTTGTCCACGATCCAGTCCCACAGCAATGCCGGCCGGCTGATGGTAAATGATTTGTCCGTTTTTAGCTTTAAAATGCACCAGCGGGCAATGGCCGGCTCTGGCAAATTTTAGTTGATGGCGCTGGCTGTCCAAAATGGCAAAGGTTAAAGTGATGAACGATTTCTTTTCCAAACTAGTTGCCAACACCTTGTTGGTGTAGCCTAAAATTTCAGCGGGAGAGTGGTTTTGCCTTGCAATGCTCTGAATAATACCTTTCACTTCTGCCATGTAAAAAGCTGCCGATGTACCTTTTCCGCTGACATCTCCAATTACAATCCCCAGCTGATTGGCATCAGTTCTGGGAATGAAATCAAAATAATCACCGCCCACTTCATAGGCCGTAATGGTTTCGGTGGTTAATTGATAAGCTTTTAACTGGGGTAATGTTTGAGGTAACAAGCGCATTTGTACTTCGCGGGCAATCTGCAATTCTTTTTCCAATCGTTCGCGTTCAAAAGATTTTTGCAGCAAATCGGCATTTTCAAGCGCAATGGCCACCTGGTTGGCAAAAGCTTCCAATAAATTCACATCATCGGGGTCAAATCCTAAAACAGAAGATTTACCGGCGTAAAGCAAGCCTAAAAATTGGTTTTGAGCGCCAATTATGGGGGTAATGACCAGTGAATTGATTTTACTGCGGAATCCTTGAAAATATTCATTTTTTTGAGCAGTGGTCAGTTCGTTTAAAACAAGCGTTTTTTTGTCATTTAAAATTTGTGTACTTAATTGCTTTAAGGCGCCATTTTTTAATTTCGAAACATCTTGCAGCAAAAGATTTTTTGTGGCCAGTACCTGCAGCCGGTTTTCGTGAGGATTTAAAAGCTCAATCCAGCTGACGTGAGAACCTGTTACATTAATAATCATGTTAGTAATTAAATTGGTCAGCTTGTTGGTGTCCATTTCAACCGAAATAGCCCGCGTTAAATTCTGCAAACTGCTCACTTCCTGCATTTTACGTTCAAAAATGCGGGCAGTTGGTAATTGCAGCATTAAATAAATCAAGCTGGTCAGCGTGTAAAAAAAGAGGAAAAACCAGCTGCCATTAATAAATACAGCCTGGGCTAAGCTGTGATAGGCAACGGGTAACTCATAAGCGTAATCAAATATGTAAGAAACTCCCCATAAAATTAAGATCGCAATAAATGTGTAATATAGTTTCTCTTTTCTGCTTAAATAGGTAATCCAGCTGTTGCGCAGAGAAAGTAAAAACAAAAAGATCAGGGTCAGCACAAAAGTACCGTTGTTGTAGATCCCATTTCCACTAAAAGACAGATCCAGGGGCGCTTTTAGCACACTGGTTAAAATGGCGGTTAGTATTAAAAAAAACAGGCTCGAGTAGAAATAAATTCTTGTATTTTTTTTGGGCTTGTAAAAGATCAAATTGCGCAGAGCTAAAATAAAACCTACCATTGAAAAAAGACCAATCAACGAAACCAAATTGGAATAAATAATCGTCTTCAAGTCATTGGTTTGCGGCGGAAAACCAATTGTCACGAACTGTGGTTGAAAAATTAGCTTTAAAGCAAAGACCAACACATAAACCGAAATAAGATTAATAACAATTAGTTTTAGATTGTATTGTACATTTTTATTGTTGAATAAATGTAAGCTTTTTAAATAGAGATAAACAAGCCAAATGACCAGCACACTCAGGCCTTCGTGGACGTATCCTAAAAGATTGAAAAGTCCTAAGTTTTTCAGGCCTCCCCAATCAAACAAAAATGAAACGGACATTACGCCCAGAATCGCAATCAACAGAAAATGTCTGGTCAGTTTTTTGGTCATTGAATTATGATCCTAAATGGGAAAGGCGCATTACTAAGTTTACCGATAATTTCCCCTGTTAACGACAAATGAACAACCTGATGCGCACCGCGATCGGCAACCACTAGATTACCATTGTACGGATTTACCGCCAGATCTTCAATTTTTTTGTAGCCATTCAAGTTCTTAAGACGTAGGCCATCGACAGAAAGTTGCACTATTCTGGCAGAATTTTCAAAATTTTGCACCAGCCAGAGCGTTTGGTCGTAGGCGCTTTGCCTTACTAAATCGATATTTTGCTCTTTCAAAATTAATTTCTTTTCTTTTGATAGAGGCAAATATTGATAAAGTTTGGCGCTGTCTGCCTTTTTGCTGATAAAATAAACCTGATTTGTTTTATGGTTTACGGTTACAAAAGTTATTTTCCAGGGATCTGTGATTGCATCTACTTTACTGCCCCCTGCATTGTAAAGTAAAATTTGATTTAACCCCGCATCAAGCACATAAACCAGCCCGTCAGCATCAATAGCCACGGTTACAGGTTTATTGAGTCCATCGTCGATTAATCTCTTGTTTTGCAAATTACCGGCCTGAAAACGGTAAAGGTAACCGCCTGAATCCGAAATCCAAAAAGATTTTTGCAATGGATGAAAAGCACAGGCATAAGGATATTTTAAATCATTGATGTCGTTAATAAGTTGTCCGCTTTCCGCATCTATTAATTCAGCATAATGAAACAGAGGATAGGTTATCAGCGCCTGATGCTCTTTCTTATTAAAGGCCAAATCCTGCGGAATCCAGATGGCGTAATGTTTTAAATAATGATGCTGCAAATCGTAAGAATATTTGTAAATATATTCATCCCAACGATCCAAAACCCAGATTGTACCAGGTCCGGGAATAGTGGCTAAAATTTTGGTTGGCGGTGATTCCCCCGACTGCCCAATGAGTGTTAGATAATAGAAATATTTGAAATCAAAAGAAACCGCCGTATCAGTAAAAGTGGTTTGTTTGCTATCAAGCACCGCCCGGCTACTAAATTTGTCCTGACCCAACACCCTTCGGTAAATATGAAAACCCTGATAGTCAACATTACCGGGCGGATACCAGAAAAAAGAGATCAATGAATCGGCTTTGGTCAAAATCAGCTCAAAATTCAGTGAATCAATCCCGCTTTTGGGATCGAATACATTGTCATGTTCTCTGACAGAACAGAAAAATAAATTAAAAAGCCACAGAGAAACAATTAAATAAAAAAAATACTTTTTTATTTGGAACAAGCCCAAAACCTTTAAGCCTGCTGAAACACACTCGTTAAAATATCTTCAATTTCTTTTAACACTTGTTCAATTGGTCGGTTTCCATCAATGGTGTAAAATTTATCTACTTTGCGGTAGTAATCCCTTACAGGCGCCGTTTGCTCATGGTAAACCTGCAACCGTTTGTGAATCGTCTCTTCATTATCATCTTCGCGTTGCACGATCCGCCCGCCGCATTTGGCGCATTTGTTATCCGGTGGAATTGGATTTACGACCGGATCAAAAATGGCTCCACATTTTTCGCAAATACGTCTTGATGTAAGTCGTTTAATAATGACATTCTCGGGAACAACAATTTCAATACAAATGGGTTGTGGCAATTTTTTTTCTTTAAAAAGTTTTTCTAATCCTTCTGCCTGGGCAATGGTTCTGGGAAAGCCATCAAGGATAAATCCGTTTTTACAGTCCGGCTGTGAAATACGCTCACTAATCAAGCCCAGCATAATATCGTCAGAAACCAGTTCTCCACGGGCGATAATTGCTTCTGCCTTTTTCCCTAATTCAGTCCTCTGACGGATGGCTTCACGCAACATATCTCCAGTGGAAATTTGAGGAATATTGTACTTTTGGCTGATTAACTTAGCCTGAGTACCTTTACCAACGCCTGGTGCACCAAACAAAATGATGTACATAATTGAACTCCCGATTCATTTTTAACTTTTTAAGCCGTTAATAACCATATTTAAACTAAAATCAATCTAATTTTAAAAATTATTTTTGCAGCATGCTATCGATTTCAGAAAAAGAAAAATCCATCACCGGATATTTACGCCAGCCTACCATATCGTAATGCCACCATTCGGATGAAATGGATTTAAAACCATGCTTTTCCATTACAGTTTTTAAAATCCAACGGTTAAGGCGAACTCTTGCCGGTAACTTCATATAATTGTGATGCGCTTTCACCGTAAAATTGTCAAATTCAGTAGGCATGTTTAATTCTTTACCAGTAGAATCAACCAGAGTTAAATCCACTGCACAACCCCGATTATGACGTGAGCCCTTTGCAGGATTTGCCACATATTTTGGATTTGGCATAATTTGCCACATCTTTTTTTGCACACGCAGCGGCCGGTAACCATCAAAAATTTTTAATCCTAAACCTAATTGTTTTAATTCATTTTGTACTTCCTGCAATTTTAAAGCTGCTTCTTTAACTAAAAAACAACGCGCCTGTTTGTAAACCGCACGATGTAAGAAATTATTGGATGTAGCATAACGAATATCTAAAACAATAGACGGATCCATTTGATGAATGTCAACAAATTCAGGGATTGGTTTGCTTTGCTGAGCAAAAGCAATTGCGATGAAAAATAAAATTAAAAATAAAATTTTCCGCATTTAAAAAATATTCCCGCTTAATTATTACCTACGGCGCTAAGTTAATCAATAATTAAAAACGAAAAAAGCCTAATGTCACATAAAAAGCTAAAAATCTGCTAAAAAGATTTGTATCATTTACAAATAAATGATATTTTCTTTAACAAAATATCAGTAAAAAATGGTAAAAAATGATTGCAATAATTAACCTGATAATTAGCAAAATTTAGCTTTACCCCCCTTATCTGCTACAAAGGAAGATAAGGGGGTTTTTATTATCTGCCAGGTGAAAAAATAAGGAGGAAAATCGAATGGAAAAAGCTAACCTTGATTGGACAAACCTTGAATTCAGTTACATCAAAACCGATTATCATCTGGAATATTATTTTAAAGATGGCAAGTGGTCTGAGGCTCAAATTAAGAAATCCGATAAAATTGAACTACACATGGCAGCGACTGCCTTACATTATGGGCAACAATGCTTTGAAGGCCTGAAAGCCTTTGAACGTGCCGATGGCAAAATTTCTATTTTTCGCGTTAATGAAAACGCAAAACGCATGAAACGTTCTGCTAAAAAAATTAAAATGGAACCTTTCCCGGAGGATAAATTTATTGAGGCGGTTTTTAAAGTAGTGCAATTAAACCGACGTTTTATCCCCCCCTATGGTTCGGGTGCCAGTTTGTATGTTCGGCCTTTATTGCTTGGCACCTCGGGCATTGTAGGCGTAAAACCATCTTATGAATATCTGTTTTTAATTTTTGTTACGCCCGTAGGTCCTTATTTTAAAGGCGGATTGAAACCAATTCGCCTATTGGTAGAAGAAGAAATTGATCGGGCCGCTCCCCTGGGCGTTGGGGACGTTAAAGTGGGCGGCAATTACGCCGCTGGCATGCGGGCCACCATAAAGGCGAAATCGTTGGGCTACAACGAAGTACTTTACTTAGATGCCAAACATAAAAAATACATTGATGAATCAGGGCCGGCCAACTTTTTTGGCATCACTAAAGACAATAAATATGTAACCCCGGCCTCTTCATCTATTTTACCCAGTATTACCAATAAAAGCCTGCGCGTTATTGCTGAAAAAGAGTTAGGCATGACGGTTGAACAAAGACCGGTTGACGTGCAAGAAATTTTTGATTTTGAAGAAGCAGGTTGCTGTGGAACCGCTGCGGTCATTACTCCGGTAAAAAGCATCACCTATCGGGATCGTGAAGTTGTTTACCTTAAAGACGAAGACGTAGGCCCAACCTGTAAAAAACTTTACGATACATTAACCGGTATCCAGCTGGGCACGGTAGAAGATAAATACAGCTGGAATTTTGAAGTTCCCATGGATTAATAAAATTTTACAGGGAGAGCGATCTTAAAATCCTCTCCCTATTTTTTCTTTGGCCAAACCAGTAAACGCTCAATCAATTGAATCACGGTACCGATTATTTGGGCAATATTAATTAGCGGTTCTTTAATTTCTTTAGTAATGGTGCGTTCAATCTTGGCAATATCTTCTACTGCATCTTCCGCAGTTTTCATCACCTTATCCAAACGCTCGGTAATACTTTGCACATTTTTCAATATCTCAGGTAAATCGTCATTTAAAACAACCAGCGTACGGTTCAGACGACCCAAAGTGTCTCTGAAACGCAAAACCACCGGTATTAAGAGATAAACCAAAACGGTTAATGACAATAAAAAAATAACAAACGCTACTTCCCACACTCCGGTCATAAAAAAGCTCCTTTTAATGAATTCAATAGAGGCGTGATTTTAACTTTACACCCTGGCTTTGCAGCAAATAAATTACATGCGTTCCCCAAAATTAGTCGGAACGCATGTAAACATTAGTCCATTATTTACTTATTCGGATTTAGACGATTTTGATTTACGTTCTTTTTTTTCCTTCTTTTCCGGTTTCTCGCTTTCCTCGCCTTTTAGCTCTTCTTCAAAGTCACGTTCTTCCTTGGCAATTTCTTCTGCTCCCTGAAAGGCCGATTTACCCTTTTCCAGTGTTTCGGAAACTTTATCACGTAAGCTGTCTAATTCTTCCTTCAACTTATTCAATTCGACCCTTGCTTTGTCGTAAAGCTCCTCTGATTCGTCCTTTAAGGATTCACGAACATCACGTCCTGATTTTGGTGCAAATAAAATACCTACCGCTGCCCCAATTAAACCACCAACTAAAAACCCCTTTACAAAGCCACTATTTTCTGCCATGACACCCTCCTAATTTTTTATTTTTCACTTCAAAATACTAAAACAAACATATGTTTTCAATATATT